>RKAY01000148.1 GCA_014846205.1 Collinsella aerofaciens
CGGCACCACCCAGTCGGCGCGAATGATCTCTTCCTCGCGTTCGCGGGTATAGATGCCATGCTCGGTCAGCAGCACCGGCGCATGGTGAACGCTTGAGCCCAGGCAGGCGAGCAGACCGCCGTAGCCAGTCGAGATGGCATGGTACGCATCGGCCACCGGCACCTCGCTGCCCAGCAGGTAGAGCACGGGCAGCAACATGGAGCGCATGGTGTGGAATGCGTCGGCAAAAGGCGTATACGGGTACTCAGCCAGGCACACGTCGCGAAAGATATCCATAAAGGCGCGGCTCTGCAAAAACGAGAGCGGATGCACGCGGCGGCGCTGGAAGATATCGAACAACACGTCCCAATCCGGATTGGAAAGCGACACCAGGCGACGCAGCGCCTCGCGCTCGCGGTCGTTATAGTCTGCCTCTTCCTGCTCGCCCGAAAGGCGCAGGGCGTCGTCCAGAAACACCTCGTGTACCTCGACCACGTTGCTGGGCAGCTCGTAGACAAACTTGCCGCGGTCGGCAGCATGAGCACCGATCACCCACAGCACAAACTCGTGCTCGGGCATGGCCTGGATATAGCCGTGCATCCAGGTGGACACACCGCCGTGCACATAGGGGTAGCAGCCCTCGAGTACCAAGCAGATTCTCATTTGTCGCCACCCTCCTTGCGCGCAATGGTCACCGTCTTGTCCGTGGCTTTGACCAGGTACAGGTCGCCCGTCAGATGCGTAATCTCGCCACCCGTGACCGCACCCGGCTCGCCGTTGTTGGCGCGGAACATGAGCCACGCTTCGTCGTGGAAATTGCCCAGACTGAGCGTCCAGGCGTCGTCGCTCGTATCCACGCTCACCGTCACGGACGAAAAGCGCTGGATGGCACCCGAGCATTCCGAGCCGGTCTGGTGGCGCAGGTCGGGCGCAGACTTGGTAAGCCAGTCCAGGTAGTCGGTCAGGCCGCCCTTGTAGACCTCCCAGCCCTCCGTAGCGCCGCGATCGGGATCGAGCAGGTCGTCCGGGTGCATAAAGTGCGTGCTCACGTAGTGCATGTTGAGCTCGGACACGGCAGCCAGGCGCATATAGGAATCGTCGACCATGCCGCCCGAGACAATGCGCGGCTGCTCCACGATGCCGTCGCTCGCCACGCCAAACTCTTGCACGTACGGAAGATCGGTGCCGTCCTCAAAATACGTACTGGCGATGGTCTTAATGCGCGGCACGTCTTCGCCAATAATCTTGCGGGCGCGGGCCGAAAGGATATTTGACGGAGGCACGTAGACCGAGCCATGCGCATTGGGCAGCACCTCGTCCTGAAAGGCGATAAGCTCGTTGAGCGATGCGACGAGCGTCTCCTTGTTCTTCCACGTCTTGTAGTCGTACAGCGTGCCATAGTCGGTATCCCAGAGTGCCAGCGGCTGATGGTTGTAGCCGTGAAAGCCCAGCTCTCCCCCCATCTGCAGCAGCATGCCGCCAAAGTAGCGGAACTGCGTGGTATCGGCCTGGCGCGCGGGCTCGGTCTGGTTGACCGAGTCCTCGTAGTTTTCGATCATCACGCCGGTATAGCGAATGCCGTATTTTTGCGCGAGCTTTTGCAGATCGGGCCACCAGACCTTGGCATAAAAGTCGGCGATGGAAAGCCCGTAGTCGCGCTTGATGTAGGTGCCGTCGCCCGAGGGCACGGGGCTGGGAAAGTCATCCAGGTAGAAGACGGCGCTGTTGATGACGGGGTAGGCCGTGGCATCGCCCAGCAAGCTGATCGCCGCGGCGTAAAAACCGCGCATGACCTTGTCGTAGACACCGATATTGCACACCACGGTGCGTCCGCTACCGCAGTCATTGGACCAAATGAGTGGGGCGCCCGCGTCGCCGGTCGTTGCCCACACGTGCGCCGTCTCGCGCAGCGATACCGAAAGCGACGAATCAAAGGGGTCCGAGAGCTCGTAGCGCTCTCCCCCGCCCAGCATAAAGTCCTCGCTCGGCACAATGCTTTCAGCTTTTACATAGTCATATCCGGCCGATTCAATGCCAATCTTGGGAGCAATCACTTGCAGATAGCTCGAGTTGTCCGGTGGCATGGCGAGCATAAGCGAACCGCCGGCACTCACCCAACTCATAATGTCGGTCAGGTGCGCACCGAGCCTATCGAGCGACGGCATAAGCAAAATCACGCGATCAAAGGAAGTCAGCGAGGGGATGGCATCCGCGCCGTCCAGAGCAAGGTCCACATCGCGGTGCGCGATCTTCATGTCGAGCAGAATCTGGTCAAACTGCTCCTTTACATCCTCGACGCCAGCTTGGTCGGTATCGGTAATGACCAGGCACGTGGGCTTTTGGCCAAATATCGCCGAGGAGGCCGGCACCGCATCGTTGGCAGCAAGCATCCCCAGCTTATGCTGGCCCGCACTGTACTGCACGCCGGCACGCTCCACCAGCAGCACGGCGGCCATGGCAATAAAGACCACCCACACCACGAGCAGTCCCGTCCAGCGAAAATGGCCCGCACGGTCGCGGATATGCTGCACCACGCTCATCGGGCCTCCTCTCCGTTGCGCCAAAAAGCCAGCTCCTCGCGGTTGGCGGCACTTAAGTACACATGTTGCTTGTCGATCGCTTCAATCACACGATGGACCTCGTCACCGTCACGGCGCATCACAGCCAAGCGCAGGCAAAGCGTCCACACGTCCTGCTCGTCTGGCGCATCGATCACCAACTGGCTCGTGACGTCCTCTGCCTTATCGATCACGCCGGCATCGGCCAGCGCCGTGGCATAGCGGATGCGCAGCGCCAGCCCGTCCTCGCGTTCGCAACGACGCGCGAGCAAGCGTGCATACTGCTGACGCTGAATCTGTGCCACACGGCCCTCTGCCAAACCCGAGTCCAGATAGGCGCCCAAAAAGTCGCAATACGCATCCAGGTTATGCGAACTGGGGTCGGTCTTAAATGCACGCTCCAGCTGCTGTAGTTTAAGGTCGGACTCCTTGGAGATCTGCGCCACCGCCGTCGCGGCATAGTGCGCCACCTCTACGTCGTCGTTCAGCTTAGCCGCCTGAAGCTGCGCCAGATACGCATCGGGCTCCTCGGTAAGCATGGAAAGCATTAAGCGGCGCCGGTCTGCCGGGTCGTTAACGATGAGCGCCTCCTCGAGCGGGATCACGCCTGCATCGGCTTCACGGTCGTGCACCAAGATGCTGCGACGCAGCTCGTCGTTAATACGCAGCGACTCCAACGTGGCGTCCTTAAGGTCCGCGCCAAACACGGCGCTGCGCGCGATAAGCAGCAACACCAACAGCGGGCCCCACAACGGCACGAGTACCATCACGGCCAGCATATGCCCGCGCACCGGCAGCAGGCCCAACTTCATAAGCGTCCACAACACCAGACAAACCAGTGCATGAATCAGCAGCAAGACAGCAGCGACGACAAGCGAGATCAAACGACATCCCCCTCACCGTCACCGGCAATATGCTGCAGCAGCGCCACGATGTCCTCGCCGTCGACGAGCTCCACCGCAATCTGCTTCGCGCTCAGGCGCTTACGGATAATGGGCAGGTCGCACGCCTTTGCCTGGCGCATGAGCAGGTAAAGCACGTCACCATCGACCAGGCCCGCCGCATCGCTCTCGCGGATTGCCGACCCAATTGCGCCCACCAGCTCGCCGACAGGCTCCATGCCCGGCACCACGCGCAGGAGCAAAAAGCTTCCCATCTTGCCATCTGCCAGCGCCTGCTCGGCCGCGAGCTCTTGGCCAAAGGCCGCCTGCTTGAGCACGCAAGTTCCGTCAACGCAGCGTTTATCCTGCGCCACCGCCTCATAATCGAAGGCACGGCCCAGCGCGCTTTCGACCAGGCCGCACAAGATGCGGAACAGGTTTTGGTAATAGAGCGTCATTTGGTTCTCGGCCGCGCGTCGCACAAAGATCAACACGGCGGGTGCCCCGTCGCGCTCGATCGTGTATCCAAACATGGGAAGCCCCGGCGTCAGCTTGCGATTCACCCACAGGCTCGAACGACCCTCGCCGCCCAAAAGGGGCGCAAGCTGATTAAGCGAGAGCGAGCGCGGGGCATCTTCGGCAATCACGGGACTCGCCGCCACCAGACGGGCAAACGCCCCGCCCGAAACGTGGTAGATCGTCACCGAATCGTTTTCGAGAATCTCGCCCATGAGCTCGCAGCACTTGCGGTAGATGTCGCGCGGATTGAGCACGTCAAGCTCTTGCGTCACGGCAAAGATCTTGCCAAAGCTATCGTGGCGCCCAACAATCTGGCGCTTGTATGTGCGCTTGTCCTCGATAGCATCGTGGTAGAGCTGTGTGAGAAACATATTGCGATTACGCACGAGCTCGTTTTGGTCACGCTCGACCTTAATGACCTCGCTGTTGCGCAGCTGCACATAGCCGCACACGGCGCCCACCACAAAGTACGCGATAAACGGCAGCCAGTTGGACGGCTCGTAGAACAGACCCTGGAAGGTATAGCCATACTGAGTAAAGTAGCTCACAGCCAAGCCCACCGATGCCAACAGCGCCGCAACCAGACCAAAGTCCAGGCCATACAGCGTGCCAATGAGCACGACGTAGAGCAGGCGATAATCGAGCACGTTGAGCTGGGCCGATTGGGAGAACAGATGCCCCAGCACCTCAAACAGAACCCAGGAAACGCCCGTCTCTAGGCATTTAATAGGCAGTGTATGCATCTGGATGTGGTCGATGGCGGCGCGCAAGGGGTTGACCTTCCTTGCGCGGCCAGCATCCCAGCGAGCCTGAATGGTCGACAGGTCGCGCAGAAGATCGTAGCGCTGAAACCAGCCATAACGAACGCGAACGATGTCGCTGACGGGCAGGGCATAGCCGACAGAATCGCCATAGGCAACCGAGAGCCCTGGGAACAGCGCCTTGAGTGCCTCGCCCACCTCACCCACCGTGTGATGGAAGGTATCGGCTACGTCGATCGTCTCAAAGTTACCATTCCAGCTGTCGAAGATACGGCGTACCAGCACCGAAAGCTCCTCGGCACACAGCAGGGGAAACGCCGCATCCTGCGCGCCCTGCAGAGCGGCCGATCCGGTTGAGCATGCGTCGAACAGCGGCACCAAAAACGGGTCCTCCAGCGCGGCAGACGCGGTATACAGGAACGGCACGCGCAGGATCTTGGTCTGAACGCCCTCGCGAGCAGCGTAGTAGCGGCACAGGTCGTTGGCTGCGTGCGCGATAATGCCCTTGCCCGTTCGCCCCGCGGCATCGGCGGCACCCTCGGCACCCGCGGGCCCCGCTACATACAGTAGTTGGACCCGGCGACCCGCGCACGTACGAAAGACCGAGCGCAGTAGCTCGATATCGCCCACGGTATCGGTATGCGGGGTAAGGTAATTAGACAGGTAGACCACGCGGTCGAACTCGTAGGCCTGCTCCAAGTGCTGAAGCAGCTCTTTCCACGAGGCATGGGGCGACGACTCATCGCGGCGCGCTTCCTGCGCGGCTACAACCTTAACGTGGTCCCCAGGGAATGCCTTGGCGCAAAAGTCATCGTCAACATATGCGGTGTTGCCAACAACCAGCACCTCCATGGCGTACTCCTCCCCTAAAATCCACTTCTGTCATAGTCAAACATGCGTATTTTACGCTGTCAACGCGAGTTGGAACGCCTTTAAGGCTGTTTTAAGAACTTTTTTAGAGGATGTGGGGACTTCGAGAGT
>RKAY01000149.1 GCA_014846205.1 Collinsella aerofaciens
TATCGCGCGCTGTATGACGAGACGGCGCGTGCGTTTGACTTGCCCAGAGAGGGGGAGTAGCCGGTGGCCGGAATCGGTTTTGAGCTCAAGCGCCTGTTTAGGCGCAAAGGTCTGTTTGCCACGATGCGCGCCTATGGCTACGCCGGCATTGTGTGCACGGGTCCTATGCTGCTGGGCGTGCTGCTCCAGGTGGGTATCTTGGTGCTGTGCGGTCTGTGGGGTGTGGGACGTGCCAACCAGGATCTGCTGGTGTGCATGGTGACCTATACGCTGCTGGCGTCGCTTACGCTCACGAGCTTTTTCTCCATGCCGGTCACGCGCTTTTTGGCCGACATGCTGTTTGCCGAGCGCGAAGAAGAGGTCTTGCCCTCGTTTTGGGGTTCCAACGCCATCATGCTCGTTGCGGGCACGGTGCTCTACGGCATCTTTTTGCTGTTCTCGGGCGCCACGCTGCTGCAGGGGCTGCTGTGCCTGTGGCTCTTCAACATTATGATCGTCAATTGGAACGGCATGAGCTATCTCACGGCCATCAAGGATTACCGCGGCATTCTGTGCAGCTTTGCCGCGGCCATTGGCGTGGCATGCCTGTGCGCCCTGGCCGCTCTGGCGCTGGGGCTGCCACCGGTCGAGGGCCTGCTGGCATCAATCGCCCTGGGCTACGGTGTCATGCTCACCTGGGACGCGGTGCTGCTGTACCGGTATTTTCCGCAGAGCGATCGCAGCCCCTGGCTCTTTTTGCAGTGGCTCGATCAGTTTATGCCGCTGGCGCTCACGGGCCTGTTTACCAACCTGGGGCTCTTTGCGCACCTGGTGATTATCTGGGCAGGGCCCATTGGCGTGCAGGTCAAAGGCCTTTTTTACGGTGCGCCCTATCATGATGTGCCGGCGTTGCTTGCGTTTTTGACGATCCTTGTCACGAACGTCAACTTTGTGGTGTCGGTCGAGGTCAACTTCTATCCGCGCTACCGCGACTACTACAGCCTGTTTAACGACGGCGGCGTTGTGGGCGACATCGTGGTGGCCGAGGAGGAAATGCTCGCCACGCTCAACCGGGAGCTGTGGTTTTGCGCGCTCAAGCAGCTGTTTGTGACGGCAGCAGTCATCTCGCTCGAGACCATGGTGCTCTCGGCCCTGCCACTGGGCTTCAACAACCTGATGCACGGGTATTTTCGCACGTTATGTGTGGGCTATGGCCTGTATGCCGTGGGCAATACGGTGATGCTCATCTTGCTGTACTTTACCGACTACAAGGGGGCCGTGTTGGCCTCGGGCCTGTTTGCCGGTGTGGCGGGGCTGGCGACAGCCGTGTCGCTGCTCTTGCCGCAGCAGTTTTACGGCTTTGGCTTTTTGTTGGGTGCGGCGGTGTTTTTTGTTGTGGCACTCATGCGGCTCGATACCTATACCGCCAACTTGCCGTATCGTATCCTGAGCCAGCAGCCCATTGTGGCGACCGACAAAACGGGTCGCTTTACGGAGCTGGGCCGCTTGCTCGACCGTTTCGAGCAGCGCTATGAGGAGCTGCGTTTAGAGGGCGAGCCGCATGGTGCGTTTGAGCGCATGGTGGTTCGCGTGTATCGCAATCGTTGGGGAGGTCCTGATGACCGATAGGATGATATCTCGTCGTCGCCTGTTTGAGGCGGCTGCCGGTGCCCTGCTGCTTTCGGGCTGTTCGTCTCAGGAAGACTCCTCGACCAAAAAAGTCAAAAAGCAGGACAAGATTAAAAAGGCCGAGGTCTCGGGTGAAACCAAGCATCTGCGCGACAAGGACGAGCTCTACGAGGTCTACGATGACTCGGGCATTGTGACCATGTACCTGACGGTCTCGCGCGGCAACAGCTCCGAGAACACTGATCATAGCTGGGCCGAGATCAATACATACTCTGTGTATGACTACGCCGACATGGGCGTGGCGCGCTATCAGGTTATGGGCCTGCTGCAGGCGGGCGACGAAGACGGTCCGGTGGCCGGCGAGGTTGGCTATGGCGAGGAGGCGCCCAACGCCACGGTGCAGGTGCGCGGCCAGACGTCGAGCATGAACTCGCAAAAGAATTACAAGGTAGAGCTCAAAAAGGGCAAGGGTACCTGGCGCCAGCAGCGCGCGATTGCGCTTAACAAGCACATGGGCGAGGGTATGCGTTTTCGTAATAAGATGGCCTACGATCTGATCCGTGGCATTCCCCAGATGATGGGTCTGCGCACGCAGTTTGTGCACTTATGGGTGTGCGACCAGACCGAAAAATCTAACGACACCTTTGAGGACTACGGACTGTTTACGCAGGTGGAGCAGCTCAACAAGACGGCGCTCAAGGCCCACGGTCTGGATAAGAGCGGGCATCTGTATAAGGTGAACAGCTTCGATTTCCATCGCTTCGAAGACACCATCAAGCTGGCGGATGACCCCGACTATAACCAGACGGCGTTTGAGGGCATGCTCGAGATTAAGGGCGACTCGGACCATGCCAAGTTAATCGAGATGCTCGATGCGCTCAACGACGATACGCAAAAGATCGACGATGTGCTCGACACCTACTTCGATACCGAGAACCTGGCCTATTGGATGGCGTTTCAGATCTTGACGGGCAATTGCGATACGCAGAACCGTAACTGCTATCTGTACAGCCCGCTTAACTCCAAGGTCTGGTACATCCTGGATTGGGATAACGACGGCATGCTGCGCAAGCTTGAGCTGAGCCTGAAGGGGTTCTCGGATTATGCGAGCTGGGAGCGCGGCGTGAGCAACTACTGGGGCAACGTGCTGTTTAACCGCGCGTTGCGCAGCAAGTCGTTCCGCAGCGAGCTCGATCGTGCCGTCAAGGACTTGCTCTCGTATTTGACCGAGGAGCGACTGAGCAAGATGATCGAGCATTATCGCGAGGTCACGGAGTCGCTCGTCTTTGCTGCGCCCGACCTGGAGAATCTGCCTGTCACCAAGGATCAATACGAGCAAATCGCCGCGGCGATTCCTTCCGAGATCGAGGAGAACTACCAGAGCTTCCGCGAGAGCTATAAGAAGCCCATGCCGTTCTACATTGGCGTGCCGCAGATCGATAACGGTAAGTTGCGCATAAACTGGGATGCTTCCTACGACTTTAAGGCGCGTGACGTTCGCTACACCGTGGAGCTGGCGCGCGACTACGCCATCAAGGACGTGGTCTTTAAGGCCGAGGACGTGCTGCTGCCCGAGGTGACCTGCGATGCGCCCGATGCCGGCCAGTATTTTGTGCGCGTGCGCGCCACCAACTCCGACGACTATACGCAAGATGCGTTTGACTACTATGTGACCGACGATGGCAAGCAGTACGGCATGAAGTGTTTTTACGTGCAGGACGGCGGTAAGGTCGTGGAGGACACGTATGAGGAGGGCTAGCGCGCTGCTTGAGCGCTTGGCTGCCCCGCCCGAGCGCAGCACGCAGGAGCGCTACCGCCACGAACTCAAGTACCTCATCAACGAGGGCGAGCACGCCGCGCTTGCCTGTCGCATGGCGCCGGTGTTCAAGCTGGACAAGCATGCGCGCTCGGGCGGTTACACCATTCGCAGCCTGTACTTTGACGACTACTGCAACTCGGCCTACGAGGAAAAAGACGCCGGTATTCTCATGCGCAAAAAGTATCGCGTGCGCATCTATAACGGCAGCGACAAGGTGATTAAGCTCGAGCGCAAAAAGAAGTACGGCAGCTGGATCTACAAGGAGGACGCGCCGCTCACGCGCGGTGAGTTTGAGCAGATTCTTGCTGGCGACTACGACTTTTTGCTGAGGAGCCCCTATCCGCTCTGTCGTGAGTTCTACATCGAGTGCATCTGTAATATGATGCGCCCGCGGACCATCGTGGACTATGAGCGCGAGCCGTGGGTGATGGACGAGGGCACGGTGCGCATCACGTTTGACATGAACGTGCGCGCCGCGGTGGGAAGCTTCGACATCTTTGACGCGACGCTGCCCGCGCTGCCGGTCCTGGAGCCCGGCAAGCTGGTGATGGAGGTCAAGTTTACGGAGTTTTGCCCGCAGCTCGTGCGCGATATGGTGCCTCCGGGCGCGGCCGAGCTCACGGCGGTCTCCAAGTACTGCCTGTGTTACGAAAAGACCGCCTACCTGCGCGGTTTTAACTACTGGGAATCGGATTTTGGGAACCGAGGGGATATTTAGACCATGAGCACCAGGGACTTTTTTAAGAACTCCGTCTTGGAGGCGTTTGGCCAGGTCGACCCTGCCAAGATCGGCCTGTCGCTGCTCGTGGCGCTCGCCATGGGCATCCTGATCTATTACGTGTACAAGCGCTTTTTTACCGGCGTGGTGTATTCGCGCAGTTTTGCCGTGACGCTCGTGGGCATGTGCGTGCTCACCTGCATGGTGACGCTCGCCATCTCGACCAACGTGGTCATCTCGCTCGGTATGGTCGGTGCTTTGTCCATCGTCCGCTATCGTACGGCGGTCAAGGACCCGCTCGACCTGCTGTATCTGTTTTGGGCCATTACCACGGGCATTACGGGGGGTGCCGGCATGTA
>RKAY01000151.1 GCA_014846205.1 Collinsella aerofaciens
TGCCCGCAACCGCCGGTTGTCAAAAATCTCACTAGAATAGGTGGCATGCTTTTGGCGGTGGCGGATAGATTTTTAACTGTGCAAGGCGCCTTAAGAACAAAAACGGTCCGGCGGCACGGCTGGCATCACATAGGAGGAACCATGAATGTAGAAACTGCGCAGCGGCTCGCCGACCTTCGTCGCAGCAAGGGTTTTAGCCAAGAAGGGCTGGCACGAAAGCTGGGGCTGTCGCGCCAGGCGGTCAGTAAATGGGAGCGAGCGGAGAGCTCGCCCGATACCGAGAACCTGATCTCGCTCGCCAAACTCTATGGCGTGAGCCTGGACGAGCTCCTCAATCCGAGCGACGAGATCGAGGACGATATCGAGTTTGAGAACGAGGACCGCGCCCGTCAGCGCGAGGCCGAGGCAGCGGAGCGCGCCCGTACCCATGAGGCGGCGGCGCGCGCTACCGAGGCAGCAACGCAGGCGAGTGATGCCGCCGCCAAGGCGGCGCAAGCGGCAAGCTGGAGTGCGCAGGCCGCCAATGCCGCTACGGCGCAGGTGACGAGTGGCGGCGCAGTTGGCTCGACTCCGGTGAAGGGCCCGTTCCAGTCGTTTCCGTATTGGGCCGTGTGCTGGCTGTTGTTCTTTTTGCTGATGTTCCTGTTTGGTGGCGCCCCCTTTGCCGCTCTGATTTTCTTTACGATCCCCATTTATCACTGGGTGGCGCGTGCACTCGATGGCGATTGGGCGCGCGGGGATCTTCAGGTTGGTCCGGCGCCGGAGGCGGCTAAGGCTCAGAATGTTTCCGCTGCTGTTGACGCTGACATGACTGCCGCGACCACCGCTGAGCCGAGTGCCAAAGAGGGTGATGAATGATGAAGCTCTCGCATGAATCGAAGGTGCGCCTGGGTGTTGGTATCGGAGCGTTTGTGCTCATCATTGGGCTTGTCTTTGGCACTTCGCGGCTATTGGCTCATTCCGATATGGTGCGTACGACCGGTATTCTATCTGGCAATTTGTCTGATTTTGACGATATGTTTGACGACGATGATCTCTTGGATAGCGGTAACTATTCCGCTCGGCCTCAGCGGCTTTCGAGCGAAACGTTTGATGCCGACGCGTTCCAATCGCTCGACTTGGACGTGACGTCGGGCACGGTCGAGGTCAAACACGTCTCCGGCGGCCCGGTGCGTGTTATCGAAAGCGGCCGCGTTGCGAAGGGGACGTCTGCCTCTGATGCGGCTACTCGGAACCTTGCTGAGGTCAAGGGCTCTACGCTCAAGATTAGTCAGTTCGACTACGATGATAAGCGCGCGATTGACCGCACAATTACCGTTGAGCTGCCGCGAGATGTTGCGGATAACCTGGTGGGCATTACGGCGAATGTAGGGTCGGGCGACCTGGCGGTCGCGGACATTGCGTGCCATGATCTGGATATAACGTTGAATTCGGGAGACGTTGAGTTCACGGGCACCGTGACCGACACCCTGAATGCCGAGGTCGGTTCGGGCGACATGACGTTCGAGCTCTACCAGGCGCCCGCGAAGTCGATGGACGTGAGCGTGGGCTCGGGTGACGTGGAGATGACGGTTCCGAACTCTACGGGCTTTAAGGCGAGCCTCACCTTGGGCAGTGGCGACTTCGAGAGCGATTTCCTTCCGCTTGGCTACGACGGCGAGACCATTTTGGATCTTGAATTCGATAACGGCGATAAGTCTGCCACGTATCGTTTTGAGGTCGGTTCGGGCGACATGTCGTTTGATTCGGAGTGATGACTGCGGGCTGGTCCGCAAGCACAGATGCTTAGACGCACTGTTTGATGAAGGCGCCGAAGCCGAGATCGGCTCCGGCGCCTTTGCCTTTACAATGGGGTCATGGAACAGATTATTTTGAACATACTCGAGGCCCTGCGTCGCGGCGAGACTGTAGACGACAAGGCGCTCGTCAAACTGATACATGCCGAGGCACGCCGCGAGGGTGCCGATAAGCGCGACTTGGCAAAGCGCCGCCTGCTGCCGTTTTACCAGCGGGTTAAACGTGAGGAGCCGGCTCGCTGGGCTGGGTGGAATGTCGACGCGGACCTGGAGCGTCAACTGCTGCAGGTGCTGCGCATGAAGCCGCGCCGCACGGCTTCGGGCGTGGCGACCATCACCGTCATCACCAAGCCCTGGCCGTGCTCGGGCGATTGCCTGTTTTGCCCCAACGATCTGCGCATGCCCAAGAGCTATCTGCACGCCGAGCCGGCGTGCGCCCGTGCGGAGCAAAACTGCTTCGATCCGTATCTGCAGGTGAGTGCTCGTCTGACGGCACTTTCGCAGATGGGGCATGCGACCGACAAGATTGAGCTCATCGTGCTCGGTGGCACCTGGAGTGACTATCCGCAAGGCTATCAGACGTGGTTTATGTCGGAGCTCTTCCGCGCGCTCAATGACGATGCCGTGGCCGGTGTGGCGGCTAATCCCATGCTGGCGCGTCCGGGTATCAGTCGTGTCGAGGCGGGGCGCCTGCTCGATGACGCTCCCGCCGATGCCCTGCCGCCGGTGGTGGCGGAGCGACGCGAACGCTATCGCGCTGCCGGTATTGCGACCGATGAGGTTGAGCTTGCGAGTGGCGTTGCCGACGAGCAGGGACGTGTGGATGCTGCCGTGGGTGGCTATAACCGCGCGGTGCGTCGTCTGTACGGCCCCGGCACGCCGTGGGGCGAGGTTGCCGAGTGGCAGACGGCAACGATGGAGGAGCTTGAACGTCAACAACGCATCAACGAGACGGCGAAGCATCGCGTGGTGGGGCTCGTTATCGAGACGCGCCCGGATGCCGTGACGCCACAGGCCCTCACGCTTATCCGCCGCCTGGGCTGCACCAAGATTCAGATGGGCATCCAGAGTCTCGACCAGCACTTGCTCGATATCAACGAGCGCCGCATTTCGGTGGCTCAGGTCGAGCGGGCGTTTTCGCTTGCGCGCCTGTTTGGCTTTAAGATCCACGCGCATTTTATGCTCAACTTGCTTGGCGCTACGCCCGAGGGGGACAAGCGCGACTACGAGCGCTTTGTGACCGAGGGCGCCTTTATGCCCGACGAGGTCAAGGTCTACCCGTGCGCGCTCATCGAGGGCTCGCGTCTGGTGGGCTGCTATGAGCGCGGCGAGTGGCACCCCTATACCGAGGAAGAGCTGCTCGATGTGTTGGCCGATGACATCGTGGTGACGCCGGCATTCTGCCGCATCAGCCGCATGATCCGCGACTTTAGCTCCGATGACATCATGGTGGGCAACAAGAAGCCCAACCTGCGTCAGCTCGTCGAAAACCGCTTGGCGGCTCGTGGGGAAGGCGCGACGGTGCGTGAGATTCGCTATCGCGAGATCAGCACGGCGGGTGCCGACCTGAACGAGTTGGCCCTTGACGAGGAAGTGGCGTACGAGACGCCGGTGACGCACGAGCGCTTTTTGCAGTGGGTGACGCCGCAGGGCAAGATCGCGGGTTTTTTGCGCCTGTCCCTGCCCGATCGCGCCTTTGTCACCGCACATGCGGACGAGTTGCCGACCAGGCCGGAGGAAGCGATGATTCGCGAGGTGCACGTCTATGGCATGGCGGCACGCGTGGGCGACCAGGGCCAGGCGGCGCAGCATCACGGGTTGGGGCGTCTGCTCGTGGAGCGTGCGTGCGAGATTGCCCGTGATGCGGGTTATGCGCGTATTAACGTGATTAGCGCGATCGGTACGCGCGAGTACTATCGCCACCTGGGTTTTTGCGACCACGGACTCTATCTGCAAAAGGAGCTCTAGATGAACAAGCCGAGTGTTTCTGCTGGCGTCGTTGCCGGCGTTGCTCTGGGAGCCGCGGCGCTTGGTGCGGCCGCCGTCGCTGTTCGTGCTGCCTGTCTGCAGGTTGCGCGAACTCGCAATGGGTTGGCGCGCGTGAAACGCGTGCACGATGAGAGCGGCGATGAGATTCGCGTGCTGGTGCAAGGCGGCGTCTACCAAAGCGCGAGCTACGTTGGCGAGCGTTGGGCAGAGCCCGTCTTTGCATACTACCGTGCGTTTGACGATGTATTTGAGGCTGAGGGCGCAATGCGCGACGCTTGTGGTCACGGCATCGACCGCATGCTTATGCTGGGTGGCGGCGGCTTTGCCTATCCCAAGTTCGCGTTGATGTCGCACGAGGGCTTGCGCATGGACGTTATTGAGTACGATGCCGAGATTACGCGTCTGGCACGCCGTTGGTTCTACCTGGACGAGCTGGAGCGCACAGTGGGCGACCGCTTGCGGGTGATCACCGCCGAGGCTCGCTCGTATCTGGGCGTGACGAGCGTGGGGCATCGTCGCTACGATGTGGTCGTGAGCGATTGCTTTGGCGGCGCCGAGCCCGTGCGCGAGCTGGCAACGGTTGAGGCGCTGCGTTTGGTGCGGGGCAGCCTGAACCCCGGCGGCATCTATGCTGCCAATATCGTGAGCGCGAACGATCGGAGCGATGTGACGTTCCTGCGCGATTGCGTTGCCACGGCGCTTGAGGTGTTCGCCCACGCCTGGGTGGTCCCATGTGGCGATGCGGAGTTCGGCGGCGAGGAGAACTACCTGCTCATCGCCAGCGACGGCGACTATGTCTTCACCGAAGCCGTGCCCTTCGACGCTGGCTTCCTCGGCACCGCCCTCCACGACTAGCGCGTCTTCCTGCGACCAGTCTGTTTATGACAGGGCTTGTTGAGCTACTTCTTGGTCATGCCCAAGGTAGCTCAACAAGCCCCGTGCCAAAAAGACTGGTTCTATGTGTGGTCACGCCAGCTGCGGACACGCTGCTTCATGCCCTCTATGTCGAGCACGCCTTCGGCAAAGCCCTTGCGCACGAGCTCTTCGGGAACAAACTCGTCGTAGCGGTCAAAGTAAGGCACCTCGCCAGGATAGACGAGCTCGATGGGATCGAAGTCCTTCTCGGCCTCAGCGGCGAGCACCTCAAAGAACGTCTCCTCGTCTGCCTTCAGTTTAAACTGCATGAAGTACGGGCGCGACGGATCGAGCCCTCGAAGGCCCAGCTCGGCGGCACATTTAATCTTGAGCATGCGCTCGAGCGCCAAAAAGGCGTAGCTGCCCAGCCAGGGGAAGAGCACCCAAGTGTCGCCGCCCAGGTTGATGAGCGGCTTGGCCCCCGCCCCCGAAATCTCGGCAGTATGACGAGCCTGCGCTAAGCGGGCCCGTGCGTTGCCCATGAGGTACGGATATGCCACGTGCTCGTTGAGCGCCTTGCGCATGCGCTCGAGTACGTGTGTATTGATGTCGCCGGGGCAGTCGCCAAAGTAGGCCGGCACACGGCCCTTGACCTGCGTGGCAAAGACGGTATGACGCTTCCAGTCCACTTCCTCGACAATCCAGCAGTGTCCGGCGATAGCGATGCGCTCACCGGGCGGTGGGGGATTGACGATCGTGCCCAACTCGGCCGATTCGCTGCGAACGGTAAACTCCTCGTTTTCCTGGAACACAGCGTAGAACTTAAAGTTGTTGATGATGCGCTCGCCCGCGAGGCCCACGATGAGCCCACCGCCCTCGGTGACCTGGATGTGGTCGATCTTGATGAGGTGGCGCAGCAGTACGCGATAGTCATCGGCCGAGACGCGGTGGAAATAGCTGAGCGTGAGCACACGCTGAGCAAGCTCGGCCGGTGTGAGCTCGCCGGTGCTGGCGAGCGTCGACATGGTCTGGTGATAGAGCAGGCTGTAGGGGAGACGATCGAGCTCGGGTGGCTCGACCCACTTTTCCTCGCGATAGAGTTGTACGAGAGCGATACCCTGCAGGAGCTTCCAGGGAATGGTTTCGGGCATCATCGTGCGCGGCTCGGGCTCTTCCTCGCGCATGACGAACCACATCTCGGGTGGAAGATCGCGGCGTCCCGTGCGGCCCATTCGCTGCAAAAAGGAGCTGACGGTAAATGGCGCATCGATCTGAAAAGCACGCTCCAGACGGCCGATATCGATGCCAAGCTCCAGCGTAGAGGTAGTGACGGTCGTCTGTGCCTGTTCCTCGTCGCGCATGAGCTCCTCGGCGGTCTCGCGTAGCGATGCCGAAAGGTTGCCGTGATGGATGAGGAAACGGTCGGGCTCGTGTCGGTTCTCGCAGTAGCTACGCAGCATGGAGCATACGGCCTCCGCCTCCTCGCGCGAGTTGGCAAAGACCAGGCACTTGCGGCCGCGGGTATGTTCGAAGATATAGCCCATGCCGGGGTCGGCGTTGTCTGGTGCTGTGTCGGTTGGATTGAGTAATGCCTGTTCGGGTGCTCGGGGGATGTCGACTTCGCCCTCGGGGGCCGAGGAAGTGCGACTGTCCTTGGGGGCAGCCTTGCCACGTGTCTGATCGCGACGTTGGCGGCGTTCCTCCTGCGTGAGCTGTCCGCTATGGCGCATGTCTTGGGTGCTGACGGGCAGTGCCGCGGGTGCCGTTGCCTCAATGCGCTCGCACGCAAGCACTTCGGCCTCTTGAGGACCCGTGCTTTCGAATCCTCGTTGCTGCGCCTGGGGACCCGAGTTGTAGAAGTGCTCCATGGAGATGCGCCACACGCGGCGCGGTTCTTCAAAGCGGGGGATAACGCAGTCGCGTCCCGTTCCCTGTGAGAGAAAAGCGCCTGTGCGCTCGGGGTCGCCGATGGTAGCCGAAAGGCCAATGCGGCGAGGCTGTACGCCGGCCATGCGCGAGAGTCGCTCGATAAGGCAGAGTGTCTGCCCGCCACGGTCGCCGCGCATGAGCGAGTGGACCTCGTCGATGACGACGTAGCGCAGGTCGCAAAACATGCGCGGGATCGCCATGTGCTTATGGATCAGGAGCGCCTCGAGCGACTCGGGTGTAATCTGCAAAATGCCGCTCGGCTTTTTGATGAGCTTTGCCTTGTGCGACTGCGAAACGTCGCCATGCCAGTGCCAGACGGGGATGTCGGCTTCTTCGCACAGGTCATTGAGACGGACGAACTGATCATTGATGAGTGCCTTGAGGGGGCCGATGTAGAGGGCGCCCACGCTCGCGGGCGGGTTCTCCCAAAACTCGGTCAGGATGGGAAAGAAGGCCGCTTCGGTTTTGCCGGAAGCTGTGGATGCCGTTAGGAGCACATTGTCCTGCGTGTTAAAGATGGCATCAGCTGCTGCAACCTGGATAGAGCGCAGACTCTCCCAATCGTGGGAGTAGATGAAGTCTTGGATAAACGGGGCGTAGCGGTCAAAGGCGTTCACGGGGCCTCCTTTCAAAAACGAATCTCTCAACGCGGTGGGCAGTGGCTTGCTGCACGACTGCTTCAACGTTTGCCCAGGTAAAACCTGCCAAAAGAAACCTGTCCCTTTTGGCAGGTTAGATGGTGAATTCGGCGAAGTTGCGCTCGCCGTCTGCGGTGCCGGTGTCGCCTGTTGCGGCTGCCGGCACCAGCGCGTCGCCGCCAACGCTTTGCAGCAACTCGGCTACGTTGGCGTCGGGGTTCTGACACAGGATGTCGAGCAACTCGATAAAGTCGCGAATGACCTCGCGCGGCGTCAGATGCGTGTCGGCTCCCACACGACCGAACTCGATCTTGAGGAAGTCCACCAAGTCGTTCTCGGTAAGCGTGGGCGTCCAGCCAAAGTAACCGGCGTGAATTTGCATGAGTTTTTCGATCAGCACCAGCAACTCCTCGTAGGTGAGTGGCTGCAGACGGATGATGGGCGCGAGCATGTCCTTAAGGTCCTCGCGCGCAAAACGACCCTGAGCGAGTCGGCTCCGAAGGGCCTCGTAGGAGAACACGCCGCGGCGACGGTCTTCGATGGAGGTTGGCGTGCCGCCCATGATCATGCCCAGGTACTGCGCCTTGCCCTGAAGTGTGTCGTTGTACATGGTCAGGATCTTCTCGTAGTTGTACTGGCGCGTGATGGCATTGGGAATCTTATACAGATTCACGAGCTCGTCGATGAGCACCAGCATGCCCTTGTAGCCGCTGCAAACCAAAAAACGCGCGATGAGTTTGACATAGTCGTACCAGTCATCGTCGCTGATGATGGTTGAGGATCCCAGTTCGGTGCGAGCCTCGCTCTTGGTGCGGTATTCGCCGCGGATCCATTTGGTCACGCGGCTCATAGCTTCTTCGTCACCCTCCGAGGCGGCCGTGCGATAACGGCGGAGCATGCGGACAAAGTCAAAGCCGTGGACCATCTCTTCGAGTGGGGCGAGTTGGGCATTAACGGCAGACTCGTCGGCGTCGGCACACGAGGCGACCCAGCGATCCAGGATAAGGTTGAGCGCGCCGCCCTCGGGGCGCGTCTTGGTCGATATGTTGCGGATGAGCTCGCGATAGGTGGCGAGGCCCTGGCCCTGGCCGCCCTGTAGACGGCGCTCGGGGGAAAGGTCGGCATCGGCGACCACAAAGCCCTCGCCCATGGCATGCGTTCGGATGGTCTGGAGCAAAAAGCTCTTGCCGGCGCCGTAGCGACCGACTAGGAAACGGAAGCTTGCGCCGCCGTCGGCGATGAGACTCAGGTCGGTTAGCAGGGCGCGGATCTCGACCTCGCGTCCTACGGTGATGTAGGGAAGGCCAATGCGCGGGACAACGCCGCCCTTGAGCGAGTTTAGGATAACGGCGGCGACGCGCTTGGGTACGCGGGGTGCTGCGGATGCGGTGTCACTCATGGTCTAGGTATCCTCTCACGTCTGCTTCGTAATCCTCGATAATCTGCGGTCCTGCCGATCCAAACTCGATAACGGTGTCACCCACCAGGTCAAAGAATGCCTCGTTGATGCTGTCGACGAGCATATCCTCGCTCTGGCCCGATCTCTCCACTGTCGATGTCGCTTGCGCTGCGTTTTGCTCGAGGAGCGCGCGCAGATACGCGGTTGCAGCAGGCGCGAGCTCGGTCGCGGCTTCGGTGGGCGCGGGCGTTACGGGTGCGGGCACAGACACGAGGAGCGGTGCCACGACGCCAAACTCTTCGGCGGAGACAGTCGGCTCGTCGGGTTCGTCTTGCTGTATGGTCATCTCGCCAGGTTCGGCAGTCATGTCGGGCGCAGGCTCGGTGCTCGGTTGCTCAATAAGTGTCGCCTCGGCTTCCACAGGTGCGGCGTCCTCGCGCTCTTCATCGATCAAAAGCGCCTCACGTGTTTGTGCGGCGGCGCTCCGAATGTGCCCCAGCTGACTCAAATCGATATCGATCTTGACGGGCTGGTGCGCGGCATCCCACGAAAGCCATGCCACGATCTCGTCATCGATAATTTTGGCTAGATATTTGGGGACCTTCTCCTCCTTCAGGGGGTGGGCGGGGTCTAGGGCCAGGCGTAGGCGTTGGTCGCAGGCGCGCATCATCTCGCCAAGCTTGCTGCTCTTTTGCCTGCTGCCGTGAATTCGCATGCATTCCCAAAAGCCGTTTTGGCAACGGTAGATATGGATGGGGTCCAGACGGTACTCGCAGTCCTCATGGCGATTAGGCGCAAAGAACACGGCCGAGGCAAACATGGTATAGGGCATGGCCGTCTCCTCCCCAAACAAGCTTGCCACGATACCGGTCTTTCGGTGCGTGTCATAGTAGCGCGCCATACGGACATACACGGCGCATGCCACGTGGCGCAGGTCGCGATGGTGGCTGCGATCGAGCCGTGAGTTATTGAGGTTATACGTGGAGAGGGCGTTGATGGCGGCCATGAGTCGCCCCTCGCGAGCCTCATCGGGCGGAAGGGGGAGGAGCGACTCAGAGGATTTACGACGCTTGGGGGCCAGGTCCGACGGCGCCGGTGCGGGCGCAAGGTCTCGAGCCGCGCGTCGCAGCTCGATAAGGGCGTTATCGAACATGACGGTTTTAGAGTCGCGAAGTAGCTTGGGATCGAGCCCGTGGAAAACGGCGTAGTCCTGCAGCCATACGCGTGCAAACCGGTCGATGCCGGGCTCAAAGGCGCGATAGGCATCCCAAAAGGCCTTGATCTTACTAAAGCCATCGAGCGGGTCATCTACGCCAATGCCGCAGATCAACTCATAGAGATACAGGAAGGCAAAGGACGTAGACGTTTCCTCGACAGTTCCGCGGCGCACTTGGGCACGCCAAGTAAAATAGCCACGCAGCTGCCGATCACTCATAGCGTTGTAGGTTGGGAAGTACGACTTGAATGTACCGTTGTAGGGGCAGTCGTCCTCAAAGTCGGCCATCAGCAGGCCCTGGCGGTAGAAGAGCTCGGCTTCCGAAAGCCAGCGACCCGCGCCGCCTTTGGGGTCATCCTGCCAGCGCGATATCTCGCGCATCTTGCGGTACTGGTCGGGAAGGAAATTTTGCATTTGACGACCGGTTTTGAGAATCGGCTCGTCAGCATAGACTTCGTTTGAGAAGCGAGCAGACTGATGAGTCCGGGCCTCGGCCATAATGCGCTCGATGAGCATCTTGATGTCCTGATCGGCCACCGCCTCTCCTCTCCTAACGCAGCTACGATGACCTCATATCATAGCACAGCATCAAACAGATGTTCGAGATACCACGATGCAGATAGTTTAGAACAGGAGGGCGTAGATGACGGCTATGACAACGGAGGGGAGCATATTGGCCGTGCGGAAGGTCTGAGGCCGGATAAGGTTGACGCCGACGCAGAAGATGAGCATGGAGCCCACGAGCGAAAGGCTGTCGAGCGCTGTGGCGGTCATGATGGGGGAGAGCGCGCCGGCAAAGAGCGTGATCGTTCCCTGGAACACGGCGACGGGCAGGGCCGAGAAGATGCAGCCGCGTCCGAGCGAGGCCGTCATGGTGCAAACGATGATGCAGTCCAGTGCGCCCTTGAGAGCGAGCGTGGACCAGTCGCCGAGCAGACCGTCCTGAATCGAGCCCACGATGGCCATGGCGCCGATGCACACCGTGAGCGATGCCGAGACAAAGGCGTTGGTGAACTCGTTGTCACCCTCGCTGCCGGTTTTGCGCTTGAGCCATTCACCGAGGTTCTCGATTGCCGCCTCCAGATTGACGGCTTCGCCGATGAGCGAACCCAGGGCAAACGAGACAATGAGCATGGTGGTGCCGGTGGTCGAGAGGGCATTGCCGTCAATGACGAGCATCTTTTGCATGGTTCCGCCCAGTCCGATAAACAAGACGCACAGCCCCGATGCCTTCATGAGCGTGTCCTGGATCCGGGGCGTGATAAAACGTCCGCCTGCCAGCCCCAAAAGGCCGCCTGCAATCAAAAGTGCTACGTTGATGATCGTTCCCAAACCCGGCATGAACCCTCCCGCATTGATGTCAACGCGGCAATCGTAGCAGAACGGGGCGCGAGGCTGCGCTATAACACGTCTAATACGTTATGCACTCGGTATGCGAACATCGTGGAGACTAAATGCTATTTGAGGCTTGCGTCACGATATACGAGCTGTAATCGAAACGTAGTGTCATAAGGCGCTGCGGGGACTCAATCGCCGCCGCAATAATATCTGCATCACGGGCGCGGTCGAATCCTTCGAGCCTTAGCTCATACGATATGTCCTCATTTCT
Source organism: Collinsella aerofaciens (assembly GCA_014846205.1). The sequence goes on from RKAY01000151.1 coordinate 11,432, forward strand.
TTGAAGCACTCGGTTTACCAGGAGTTTCTCGCCGTCAAATTCTTCGGTTTTGTTTCCATCCGCGCCGACGGCATACAGGCGCAGCGTGGCGGTAGTCGCAGGGTCGACAACCGTGAGCTTGTCAATTATGTTGCGATCCCTCTTTGCGCCCAGCAAGGTGAGCATTGAAGGCGCCACGATTTCGCCCGAAGGCAAAAAGACAAGGTCGACGGTTTTGGGGAACGTGATAAGGGTGTTTTGGCGGATGAGATTGCCGGCGGCGACTGGCTCAATACTTGCGGCGTCGATGGTTTCCGTTTGGTCGAGCGCGACCATCATGCAGCAGTTACCTGCGTCGACATCGGGGGGCGCGACAAAGTCCAGATCGTCTTCGACCTCGGCGTCACTTGGTTCAGTGGCGGTGTCGCCTGACGTATCGGGGGGAACTGCCTCGTTGCTTTCTGACGACGGCGCATTGCCTGCGATACCAACATGCGCTGGCGTGTCCACCGCCTCGTCCTTTGGATGACCGCTCGTATCACCGGACATGGGGAAGGCAATCCCGACGGCCCCCGTTCCGCTCCAGGACATTTGGAGGAGTGCCGGGTCGGCAAGAATGCGCTGCACATCTTGTGTCTGGGCGCCAATATCGATGGGGCCAGGTTTCGATCCCCGTGTGACGCTCAGCGAGCCCTTCTGTGTTTTGCTCTGGCCCTTTTGGCCGTCCATGCCGTCTGTGTAAAACAGCAGGGGAGCCTCCCCCGTCGCAATGGCGTCGATACCTGCCTTGGTAAGCTGCAACGATGCCGTGTAGGAGATGATGGGCTGCGCGCCATCGGCATTCGAGGGAACGCAGCCCAGGCAAACACCTCCTTCTTCATGAGTCGCACTGTCGAAGGCGACCTTCGCCCCGTTTGCCGAGTCGTTGGTCGAGGCGATGTCGATGTGCAGCATTACGTCGCACAAGTCGCCATCGGTGTCGATTGCAGCCGATTTCCATGTGCAGATGGCACGACCCGCCCGGGGGCCATTTTCCTTGTCTGGGCGTTCGATATCCACGACTATCGAGCCGTCCGTTTCGCGGTAAAGGCACCCCGAGGTCGAGACCGTTGCCTGTGCGATCGAAAACCGCTTGCATGTATTGGTATTTGGCGGAGCGGGCGCGGGGCTTAGGGCTATCGGTAAGGAGTCCACCACGGCTGGCGTCGCCCAAGCGGCGAGAGGCGTGCCGGTCGCCAGGGCGCTGCAGAGCGCGGCGACGGGCAAAAGTTTTTTGGGTGCCATAGTTCTCCTTACTGTCCGAGCTTTTGCCTTGCCGTGTTTGGCTTATTGGCTTCGTTTGATATGCAGGCCAAGACACGTTGCGGCCGCGCCCGCCCCGGCGATACAGGCCGATACAAGTGGCGATGCGTCGCCGGTCTGGGCAAGCGCCTCGCGATGATCGCTGCGGTCAAGCGCCGTTAGGTCGACGGTCACCTGCGTGGCGGCTTGTGCCTGATCCTGCTGGGCGAGAGCCGCGGTCGGGGCGAGCACCAGGATGCCGGTGACGACTGCCAACACGATGGCTCTAGGACGCGACGTGCGCACCGGGCTCAACCGTCCAGGTAATGCTTGCTACCGAGTCGCCGGTCTCGGCCTTATTTGCAGCGCTTGTGAGGTGGAAGATGTCGCGCGTGACGCGGGCGACGTTTCCGCTCGCTTTGAGCTTGATCTTGTCCGACCCGTTGGCAATGCCCTGATAGCCCATATCGAAGGCTTCGTTCTTAGAAAGATCGATGCCCGTCCCCTGCGTTGCGGCGTAGGCATCCTGAAGGTTGTCCGTCGGACCGACCTTAAAGTCGATGGAGTTCTGGGCGGATCCGGCCTTGGCGTCGGCGGCAATGGTCCAAGTGTTTGTGGCGTCGATCTTCATATTGGTAACGTGAATACCGTAGGCCGAGAGGTTGTCGATTGTGATGGCGTCCTCAGAAGGGCATTGAAGCTTACCGTCGGCGTTGGCGACAAACGGAATGACCGTCGGGGCTTTGAATGAAATGTTGTCGATTTCGGTCCTGACCCTGACATCGGTGGTTCCGAAACGCCCCGCCGCCATGGCCGGCGTCGGCGCGGCGCTCACCGCAAGCATGAGCGCCAGCCCTGCGCCCACGGCGAGCGCTCTGGCTCCGTTCAGGTTTCTGGTGATGTCCATAGTCGTTCCTTTCTGTTCGTCGCGGGCCATTCCCGCGATGATTGGACGAATACCGAGTGAGTCGCGTGCAACGCCGCCGGGGCGGGGGAGCTAGCCTTCCGCCTGCTCCACCCGTACTTTGACGCGCGTGGGGTTGCCATGCTCGTCGTGCGTCTTGGCGTCGAGCGCCTGAATCTCTATGTAGGCCTCACCCTCCTCAATCTCTCCTGCGGGGCAGGTCTCAACCGTCTTGCCTGTCTCGACCACGCCAGATTCGTAGATGGTCTTGTCGTTTTGAATGACACGGAAGCGCTGGGGAAACTTGTTGTCTGAGGTGTTTTGCACGTTGACGCGCAGCTTGCCGTCCTTCAGTAACTGAGCGACCGGCGCAACTGAGATCGTCATCATGTTGTCGCGGACGATGGCGTCGAGCTCGTCTTGGATTTCCTGGCGCGTTTTGCCCTCGGCCGTCGTAACCGAAGCACCTGCCTCGGGTATGGGCAGCGATTGCCAGACATACAATCCTACGGCGACGAGGGCGCAGACGATTGCCAGACAGGCAATGATGAGTTTCTTGCGATGCCCCGAACTCGCGAGCCGGGGCGGTTTCTTTGCGCTCATGCGGCATCCTTAGCGGTGTAGACGCGCGCAAACGTGGAGGGGTCTGCCCCAAAGAGCATGTGAAGCATCAGACGGCGCGAGTAGACAAGCTCATCGAAGTCGGGAGGGAGTTCGATGTCGTGGATGCGTGCGATGTGGTGGGCGAGCGCCGAGAACGACTCGGGGTCGCAGATCACATCGGTGGTGACGTGGTAGACCGCCGTATCGGGGAATGCCTCTTCATCGAAGGGCAAGAGATAAGGGTCGTCGTCGACCTCGATGGCGATGCCGTACTGGGGCCAGTAATATGCCATGGGAACCTCCCTGCTCTTGGGCCAAAACTTCTATCGGCTTTGGCTATCGATGCCGACCGTATCAGCCGTAACTTGACCAAAAGCTGACCAAATACTTGACGGATTGACGTCTCTGCAGGTAAAGGGCGGTAAAAAATACTTCAACTTTTTTCGAGCGACAATTTTGCGATCGCTGGTGGCGGAACGATATGTGTCAAAAACATCGCCTGCCGAGGAAACTCGGCCGTTCGCCGAATTGCATGCGCGTAAAAAACCTCAATTATGGAGGCGGTCTCGAACACGTCAACGAAACGATGCGGTAACATCTCCCTGCAAACACTGTAGTTAGCTAAAGGGGAGTCTGCATGTCTGCAACCATCAAACCCTTCACCGATGAGTTCGAGGAATACGGCCGCGACGAGTCTCGCTCGTCGGGCGAGGCTTCGAGTATTTCGTTTCCGACATCGGAAGACGAGGTGCGCGCTATCTTGCGGCGGCTCCATACCGACGGTGTTTCGGTGACCGTCCAGGGTGCCCGAACGGGCCTCGCTGCCGGCGCCGTGCCTCATGGCGGGCATATCCTCAACACCTCGCGCATGAATCGCTACCTTGGTCTTCGCCGCGATGACGAGGGCCGGTTTCTGCTGCGCGTGGAGCCGGGCGTCGTGCTGTCGGAGCTGCGCAAACAGCTGGGCAAAAAAGCGTTGCCGACAGGCGGCTGGGACCAGGCGTCGCTTCGGACATACGAGGAGTTCCAAACTGCCCCCGAGCAGTTCTTTCCCACCGACCCCACCGAGGCATCTGCCTGCCTGGGCGGTATGGCGGCGTGCAACGCCTCCGGCGCCCGCAGCTATGCCTATGGCCCCATGCGTCCGCATATCACGGGCCTTCACGTTGCGCTGGCGGATGGCGACCTGCTCGAGCTTCACCGCGGTGAGGTTTTTGCTCAGGGCCGTCGCCTGTCACTTGTGACGGCGGAAGGACGTTCGCTTGAGCTTGATCTTCCTGACTACACCATGCCCAAGACCAAAAATGCTTCGGGCTATTTTGTTGTGGACGATATGGACGCCATCGATCTCTTTATCGGCGCATGCGGCACGCTCGGCGTTATCACCGAGCTCGAGATTGCCCTGCAGCCTGCCCCCGCGGTTGTGTGGGGCGTGAGCTGCTTTTTCGATAGCGAGGACAAGGCCGTTGCCTTTACCGATTCCGTGCGCCCGGTCCTGTCCCACGCGGCTGCTATCGAGTATTTCGATGCGGGTGCCCTGGATATCCTTCGCCGCCAGCGCGAGCAGTCAACGGCGTTTGCCTCGCTGCCGGCACTCGACGATGAGGCAAAGGTCTGCGTCTACGTGGAGCTCGACTGCGATGATGAAGCCCAGGCGACCGAGGAGTTGTACCACTTGGGATGGGTGCTGGAACTTGCGGGCGGCCACGACGACGCGACATGGGTTGCGCGCACCGAGGTCGATCGCGAATGCCAGCGGTTCTTCCGCCACGCGGTTCCCGAGAGCGTCAACATGCTCATCGATGAGCGCCGGCGAACGGACCCCACCATTACCAAGCTGGGCTCGGACATGTCGGTGCCCAATGCGCGCCTGGCCGATGTCATCGCCCTCTATCGTCGCACGCTGGCGCAGAGCGGCCTTGAGTCGGCTGCCTGGGGGCACATCGGCAATAACCACCTTCACGTGAACATCTTGCCGCGCGACGCGCAGGATTATCGCGCCGGCGGCGAGCTCTTTGCCCAGTGGGCGGCCGAGGTCACGGCCATGGGTGGTGCCGTCTCTGCCGAGCATGGCGTCGGCAAGATCAAGGCGGGCTTCTTGGAGACGATGTACGGCCACGATGCCATGGTCGAATCGGCTCGACTCAAGCTGCAGCTCGATCCTGCCGGACAGCTCGGCCGCGGCAACCTTTTTTCGGAGAAGCTCTTGGATGAACTCGTCCAGAAAGGGGGCGCGTGAAGATGAGCGAATTCCATATGGTGGTGTGCGTCAAGGCGGTGCCGGGAAGCACCGAGGTCAAGATGGACCCCAAAACCAATACGATTGTGCGTGACGGCAAGCAGGCGGTCATCAACCCGTTCGATGCAAGCGCTCTGGAATGCGCGCTGTCGCTCAAGGACGACTTTATCGGCTTTGGCATGGATGTGCGCGTGACGGTGGTGTCGATGGGCATCCCCGCGACCGAGTCGCTGCTGCGCGACTGCATCGCCCGCGGCGCCGATGACGCGCTGCTGCTGACCGATCGCGCCTTTGCGGGTGCCGATACCTTGGCTACCACCTATGCCCTCAAATGTGGCATTGAAGCGCTCGACGAGGACTTTGACCTGCTCATTTGCGGCAAGATGGCAGTTGACGGCGATACGGCCCAGATTGGTCCCGAGCTTGCCGGAGCCTTTGAGATTCCCTGCGTGACCGACGTGAGCTGTGTGCAGAGCGCGGGCTTTACGACCTGCGGCTCGCTGGCGCTTGTCCACGGCTGTGACGCCGGCGAGGAAACAGTGTATCTGGAGATGCCGTGCGCGATGACGACTGCCAAGGAGATTGGCCAGCTGCGTATGCCGAGTATCGCTGGCATTCGCGCGGCCGAGGAAGCGGACGTGCGCGTGGTTGGCGCTACCGACGTGAACGCCGACCCCTCGCGTTGCGGTCTTGCCGGTTCGCCGACGCAGGTCGTGCGCTCTTTTGTGCCCGACCGCGACCAAACGTGTGAGGTCGTTGAGGGCACGGCGTCCGAGCAGGCGGCAAAACTCGCCAAGATTATCGAGGGGATGGCATAGATGAGCGGACTGATTATCGATGGCGAAGCCTGCATTGGCTGCGGTCGCTGCGTTCGCGCCTGCGCCTCGGGCGGTATTGTGGTGGAGGGTGAGCGCCCCAATCGCCGTGCCCGCGTAACCGACGGCTGCATCCTGTGCGGCGGGTGCGTCGACGCCTGCCCCGTCAACGCCATCTCGATCGAGCGCGATGAGACCACCGGTGCGGTAGACCTTGACGCATATCGAGACATTTGGGTCTTCGTGCAAACTGACGAGCGCGATGCCGTGGCATCCGTGGCCTTCGAGCTCATGGGCAAGGGCCGCGAGCTTGCCGATGCACGCGGCTGTCGCCTGGTGGCGCTGGTCGGCATGGGCCCCGAGGGCTCGCTCGGGGACCTGGAACATCTGGTTTGCGCCGGTGCGGACGAAGTTCTGGTCTGTCGTGACGAGCGCCTGCGTCAGAACGACGCGGAGGTCTATGCTCGCCTCATCTGCGATTTGGTAGCCGAGCGCAAGCCCGAAGCCATTCTGTACGGCGCGACCGCCTTTGGCCGCGAGCTGGCGCCTGGCGTTGCCGTGCGCCTGCAGACGGGCCTTACGGCCGACTGCACCGTGCTTTCGATGGATACGGAGACGGGCCTGCTGCAGCAGACGCGCCCGGCGTTTGGCGGCAACTTGATGGCCACCATCATTTGCCCCAACCACCGTCCTCAGATGGCAACGGTGCGTCCCGGCATCTTTAAGGCGCCCGACTTTGACTATAGCCGCTCCGGAACGATTACCCAGGTATTTCTTGCGGAAGACGCCAAGGCTCGTGTCGAGATTTCGATTCCCGCCGAGGAATGGGGCCAGCGGGCTTCGATTGCCGATGCCGAGCGTCTAGTTGTTGTGGGTCGCGGTATCGGCTCCAAGAAAAACCTGCCCTTGATGCGAAAGCTCGCCGATGCCCTGGGTGCCGAGCTTGGTTGCACGCGTCCCGTCGTGGAGGCGGGTTGGCTGGAGTATCGCCACCAGATTGGTCAGACCGGCGTGTCGGTTTCGCCCAAGCTCCTTGTGAGTATTGGCGTTTCGGGTGCCATCCAGCACCTGGCCGGCATCGGTGGGGCGGAGTGCATTGTCGCCATCAATGAGGACCCGGATGCTCCCATCTTTGGCGCCGCCCAGTACAAGGTCGTCGGCGATGCCGTCGAGGTCGTTGAGGAGCTGCTGGCCCAGCTTGAGTGCTAGGCGCGCGCCAGCCAGTCGCGCATCTCGTCCTTTAGGCGCTCCCAGGTCGCTTGCGTGGCGGGATCGGTAAAGGGGCGCACGATGCCAAAGGGCGCGTCGAGCAGGCGGTAGATATCGCCCTGCTTGCGCGCCAGCGCGCGGCTTGCCGGATAGACGAGCTCAAACATAAAGCAGATGAGCCCCACCAAGTAGTCGGCCGGCTCATCGCGTTCGTCGCGTGCGACGCAGCGGTGTTCGGCAAAGGCGGTGAGCGCCGGTGTCGAGAACCGGCTGGCGAGAAATGTGTCCTCATCAACCTTGAGGATGGTGTCGACGGTGCTGTCGGCGATGGTGCGCATGATGTCGATCTTGTCGCCATCGCGCACGATATCGCAGAAGTTCCGCGTGCGGGTGTCGAGTTCCGCGGGCAGGCGAAAATCGCTGTGGTGGGCGATGCTTGCACGGATGAGCTCGTCTTCTACCGGATCGTCGATAAAATCGCGGATACTTGTTGTCGCGGGCGCGTCTGCAGGGTTTTCGCCAAAGAGCACCTCGACGCCCAACGCCGCATGGCTCATGCTCTCGGCATCCTTAAACGTGTCCCAGCGTCGCAGCTGTTCAAAGCGACCCATATCGTGCAGCAGGCCGCAAAGCCACGCTAGGTCAATGTCCTGAGATGACCAGCCCTGTTCGCGCGCCACGGCATCGCATGCCTCGGCAACGTGGTACGTATGCTTGATTTTAAGCGCGATACGCGGATTGGCGGCATCGTAGGCATCGGTGTAGGCCTTGAAGGCCGTGGCAGCCCGCGTTCGATCGATAGCTGTCATAATGACTTCCTAAAAAGTTGTGTCTTTCTGTGTCTTTCGATCCGGGGGCAATTGTAGGTGAACTCGGTTGCCATCGGGCGATGATTCTGCCGCGTCGTTGAATGCGGCTCGGAAATCTTGTCGGGACGAGGAACGCTATGGTGCTCAAAATCGTTAAAACCGTCTGGCCGGTGATGCTTACCTATGTTGCGATAGGCGCGCCGTGCGGAATGATTATGGCGCAGACGGGAATGGAACCCTGGATGGTCTTTGCCCTGAGCAGCACGTTCGTGACGGGTAGCGGGCAGTTTATGGTCTGCAATCTGTGGCTGGCAGGTGTGCCTGCAGCATCGATCGTTGCGAGCGTCGCCGCAATCTCCTCGCGCTTCGCGCTTTACTCGGCATCAATCGCACCGCATTTGAGGGGTGCCTCGAAGCGTCAGACGCTGGCTGTTGCCGCGACACTTACCGAGGAGGCATACGGCATCTCGCTTGCCAAGTTGGTTAAAGGGGAGGATTGGGGTCCGCGCGAGTCCTTTGTGCTCAACGCGATCCTCATCGCAACATGGGGCGTTTCGTGTACGACGGGCGCCATCGTCGGCGCCGTTGTCGATGTTCCTACCGCTATTGCGGGTTTTGTCTGCACATCGCTCTTTATCTGCCTACTCTTTTCGCAGCGACTGTCGCGCGGCAATGTCGTAGCTGCCGGTTTGGCCGCGGTGTCCGTCGCCATATGTAAGTTCTTGGGGTGGACGAATATTGCCGTGCCGGCAAGCGTGCTCGTCGGCGTTGCCGCGGCGCTTATGTGCGATGCTCTCTCCGAAGGAAGGGATGCTCGCGATGCCCGTTCATGAGTTTTTGGTCCTGTGGCTGTCGTCGTGGGCGGCCATCGCATTTTTCCGTATTGCTCCAGCGTTTGCCTTGCGCGGGAGAACGCTGTCGCCCCGCGTTACCGAGGCCTTGGGTTATATTCCGCCCGCCGCCTTTGCGGCGCTGGTCGCCAACGATTTGATAAGCCCTGGCGCTTTTGACGCCGGCCTGTGGCAGGGCTTGATGCCCTGGATTGCGGCTGCCGGTGTCGTGGCGGTGGCAATCAAGACAAAGTCGATGTTGTGGTGCTGCGTCTCGGGTATCGTGTTCTATATCGTTTTGAGCCTTGTTTAAAAGCGGGGCGCGCTTACCGTCCTGGCCCAACGAATCGAATTTCTCACTGAGTCGGTCTGCTTCTTCTGGTACCATGGTCAAACTTTACTGTAGCAAAGTATGACGTGGACTTTTGTTCCACGTCAGCGGAAATGGGGTTTCATGGCACAGAAAGCGACCGCCAACGAGCAAAAGAAATTCAAGGTACCGCGCATCCCGGGTGACATCATGATCTACCCGATGATCGTCGGCCTTTTGCTCAATACCTTCTGCCCGCAGGTCTTCGAGATCGGTGGCTTCTTTACCGCCGCCTGCCGCGGCGGTTCCAACACCATCGTCGCCGCGATCCTGCTGTTTGTGGGCGTCGGCATCAGCTTTAAGTCCACGCCGGGCGCCATCAAGACCGGCATCGTCGTGCTGATCCCTAAGCTTGTGGTGGCAGTCGCGCTGGGTCTGGGTGTTGCGTATTTCTTTAACGACAACTTTTTGGGCCTGAGCTCGGTTTCCATCATCGGCGGCATTACGTTTTGCAACATGGCGCTCTATACGGGCATCATGGGCGAGTTCGGCGATGAGTCCGAGCAGGGCGCCGTGGGCATCCTATTCTTTACGGCCGGCCCCGCCGTCACCATGATCATCCTGGGCGTTTCGGGTCTCGCCAACATCCCTGTCGGTACTATCATCGGCTCCATTTTGCCACTCGTTATTGGCATGGTTCTGGGCAACCTCTTCCCGTTCATCAAGAACCTGCTGGTTCCCGGTGCCAATCCCGCGATTGCCGTCATCGGTTTTCAGCTCGGTGCGTCCATGAGCCTGTCGAGCTTTATCACCGGCGGCATCTCGGGCATTCTGCTGGGCCTTATCACGCTCTTTATCGTCGGGCCCATCACCTTTGCGTTCGAGCGCCTGTGCGGTGGTAACGGCAAGGCTGCCGTGGCTTGTTCCACCATCGCCGGCACGGCTATGACCACGCCTGTTGCCCTTGCCGAGGTCGCGCCGCGCTACGCCGAGCTTGCACCCACTGCATACGCCCAGATCGCCACCGCCGTTATCATCACGGCAATCATGGCCCCGATTCTGACCGGCTGGGTCGACAAGAAGTTCTGTCAGGGCAAGGAAGACCTGTCGCCTGCCGGTGTCGAGGCCATCGAGGAGGCTGTCGCAACCGATATCGACGGTGAGTAACGGCCGTTACCGATAATTGATTCCGGCGTGCAACTCGCGCCGCTCGAGCGCCCGAACAGAAACTGTTTTGCAGTGATGTTCGGGCGCTCTGCTATTATTCCCTTTGCCCCTGCGGAGTAAGGGGCGTTTATTGCCTAGACATGAATCGGGCGATTCTGGCCACTTGGATATTGAAGGGATGGCGTCTAGTGGTTAAGGCACTCAAGATTGAGATATTCGTGCTATGCATGATTGTTCTTATCGGGCTTGCCGTGCGAAGTCGTCGTTCCTTGTTCTCGAGCACCCAGCAGCTCTTGTTTAGCATGCTTGGCTACACCTCTGCCGCGTACATATTATTCGATATGATCTGGACGCTTTCGGACGGTGCGAGCGGCACGTTGGGCATTGCCGCCAACTGGATTTCCAACGCGGTTTCGTTTTCGCTCTTTGCCATCGCGTGTCTCATTTGGTTTATCTATTCCGAGACGGTGCAGGGTTCTCGCCTTTTGACCTCGCGCTATAGGGTGGTGCTTGTAGCGTTGCCTACGGCT
>RKAY01000068.1 GCA_014846205.1 Collinsella aerofaciens
AAGATGTGTCCCATCTCCGGGCGGGTATAGCGATCGATCATAGCGGCTCCTTTTTGGTTATTGGCACGTTGGTCGTAACCCAACCATTGTACCGTGCGCAGGTGCAAGTATGGGCAGCAGGCATTAACCTAACATTTTGGAATTGGAGCGGGCAACGGGACGTCTGCGCATTTGCTTCGCAAATCCGCACCGGCTTCAGGCGTCTGCCGGCGCCTTCGCCTGCTCGCTACAAACGCTTCGCGTTTGTTTTACGCTCGCACCCTGTCGGGTTCGAGTCCCGGCGCTTTATTGAAAAAAGCACGGCACCGGAACGGTGTCGTGCTTTTACTTTTTCTGGAGCGGGCAACGGGACTCGAACCCGCGAGTGTCAGCTTGGGAAGCTGATGCCTTACCACTTGGCGATGCCCGCTTGTGTGTTGGCTAGTATAACGCGGTTGTCTTGTTCGATACAAGGGTGACGATAGTTGTTTTAGCTGTGGAGAATCGCTTGAAATTTAAGCCAATTGTGAAGATAGGGACCCGTGCTCTCTTCTTTTTACCCTTGTTTACCTGCTCTTTTACTCAATTGTTTTTCTGTCGGCCCAATTTGTCAGATATCGGTCAAGCTTTTGGTCAGCTTCCGGTACTTACCCGCATGAACCCCGGCGGTAGCCTCATCCCACGCGTCGCAATCTCCCCGCGCGGCGCACGAGGGATAAGGAGCAGCCATGTCCAACGCACCCACGCACTCTGTCCACAGCGCAATCGTCACAGGTCCGCTGCTCCTGCTCCTCCTTTTGCTGGTCGGTTGCATGGCTCCCGGAACTGCTCGTGCCATCGACGGCCACGATGCACTCAACTTCCGCACCATCAGCGACATGTGCGGACCGCTGGGCATCGGCAAATACGAGGCACAAGACACCTCGATTTCATACTGCATGAACCAGGATTGCCCCGGCCCCAGCAAGCCAGGAGGACCATGGCGTGCCTACGACCAAGGCTGGACATGGCTCGACGACGAGTTCGCCGCCGTCGTCTGCCATGGATACCCCTCCGCCACATCGTTTGGCGACCATAGCCTAACGCCTGATCGCGCCCGTGCCGCCACCCAGCTTGCCGTGTGGATGCTTAAAGGAACCACACACCCCGACGGCACTTTTTCGTATACGAACAACGCCGGCATCCCCAGAAGCGGAAAGTTCTACCAAGACGCCGAGATTGTAGCGGCGGCGCGATGGCTTTATGACAACGCCAAAGCTGGAAACATCAGAGCAGCGCCGCATCGCGCAAGGCGTTATCACGGCCCCACCTCAAAAGAAGGACGGCACCAAGACATGCTCTATGTTCTGCCCGCCGTTACCGTTTCCTTCGAGAAGCAATCTGCAAACGCTGCGATCACCAGCGGAAACGATACATACCAGCTCAACGGTGCCACCTTTGACATCTTTGAAAGCGCAGGCGACGCGCATGTCGGAACCATCCAGATGGACGAGACTGGGCGAGCCCAAGCCACACTGCTGCCCAACACGGCATACTACCTGGTCGAAACAAAGGCACCGGCAGGTTATATGCCACGTCGCGACCGTATCGAGTTTTTCACCTCGAGCGATGGTGGACACGTCTCCATCGTTGAGACGCCAGGTACGATTTCCCTGCGCATCATAAAGCTCGACAAGGCGACAGGCGCCGGCCCTCAAGCGGGAACATCACTCGCTGGCGCCGAGTTCACCTGTGTTTCGCAGTCAACTCCGGGCTGGACGCGCATCCTCACCACCGACGATGGCGGCCTGGCAACGTTGGACGACATCCCCTTGGGCACCTTTACCATCTATGAATCAAAGGCCCCCGAAGGCTACCTGCTACCCAGTGAAACGTGGAGTTATTCCGTCGGTGCCGACCAGCTTGGCGACACCGGCGTCGTTGAGCTCGAGAGTCGCATTTCCGACACCCCCATCGCCTTCGACCTCGAAATCTCAAAGTTTAAAGACCATGGCGGCAGCAACGAATCTGGCATTGAGCAGCCGGCTGAGAGCGTTGTCTTTGAGGTCGTCGGCAACAGTTCACAGCAGGTTGTCGGCACGTTGACCACCAATGTCTATGGCTTTGCGTCCACCAAAGACCAACCTGATGCATGGTTTGGCGACGGCACACGCCCCGAAGGCGTTCACGGATCCATTCCTTACGATCGAGCGGGCTACACCGTTCGTGAAGTTCGCGAAACCGTACCCGATGGATTTAAGCAGGCGGGAGAATGGTCCATCTCCGCAGAGCAGTCTACTGATGGGAAAACACTGCAATATATCGTGGACAACCATGCCATATCGACACACCTTCAGATCGTAAAACGTGACGCCCAAACGGGGAATGCCGTACCACTTGCAGGCTTCGCTTTCCAACTGCTCGGCAGCAACCATGAGCTTGTTTCCCAAACATGCTGGTATCCAGCTCACTCCGTCCTGAACAACTTCACGACCGACAAAACCGGTTCCGTCACGCTGCCCGAGTCGCTCCGCCCCGGCACCTACTACATTCGTGAAAAAGATGCCGCTGCCCCCTATCTTAGGGGAGAGGATCTTGAACTTTCGATACCTGCCGATATGAACCTAACACCCGTTGCCATCGCCTCGTTCTACGATCAGGCGGCAACCGGCAAGATTGAAATTACCAAAAGCGACGCTGTGGACAGCAGCGCCCTGGCGGGAGCGGTCTTCGAGATTCGTGCGGCGGAGGATATCGTCCGCGCTGACGGCAGCATGGTTGCCCTTGCGGGAGAGACGGTCGCAACCGTCGAGACCGACGAGCAAGGAAAAGCCGGCATCAATGGCCTTTCACTTGGATCTGGCACAGCACATTACGAGGTCGTTGAGGTAAGCGCCCCCGAAGGGTATCTGCTTGATCCGACGCCCCACGCCGTTGAGCTCACCTATGTCGACCAGAACACGCCGGTCACCTATGCTCGAGTCGAAGTCTCCAACGATTACACCAAGGTTGAAATCTCAAAGGCCGATGCCACCGACCAAACAGAGATTGAGGGAGCACGGCTCGTTCTACTGGATGCGAACGGAGAGACTATCGAAAGCTGGACCTCGACCGCGGCGCCACATCGTATTGAGCATCTTGTACCCGGCTCCTACACGCTGCGCGAAACGATGTCACCGCGCACCTACGACACGGCCGAAGATGTCACATTCGAAGTAAAGGAGACCGGAGACATCCAGAAGGTCGTCATGAATGATGCCCCGGTTGAAATTATAGGAAGGGTCGATAAGCGTCAGGAAATTGCCCAGCCAGTCATAAGCGATCTGACGGCCAACGGCGACGGTAAGAACCGAGCCGCAACGCAGCCCGATACGCGGGGCGAGTTCGCTTACACCATCGACGCTCGCAACGAATCACAAACCTGGGTTGATGAGTTTACGATCACCGATGAACTTGAGTGCGTGTCCACTGGGACCGCCCAGCTCGTGAGTATAGAAACACCCATCGCCACAGGCGACTACGACGGACGATGCAACATATGGTACCGCACGTCCCCCGGGATCGAACAAGACGGCGAGGAACAAGCCAATGCCACACTTGATGACGGGCACGAAAATCCTTGGCTCGAAACCGACGAAGTTAAAAATCTCCTTGGTGAAGACACAAGACTTGTCGACTACGACGGTTGGCATCTTTGGAAGTCCGATATATCCACGAGCGAATCGACAACGCTGGCTGTTAATAACCTTAACTTACCAAAGAATACGCAGGTGACGGGCTTACGCATTGAATACGGTTCCGTATCTGCCGATTTTACGACACGGTCAGACACCTCGACGTGGAGCCGTGATGACCTGAAGGACGAGCACGATGATCTGGATGACGCCGCGAGATCGCTCGACTCGCAGACGCACGGAGCGCTGGTTCATATGACCGCCACGGCATCCTATGTGCCCGAGAAGGCCATAACCAACGGCGTCCGCGTCGACCTTTGCCGCAATGGAGGCGGCAATAAACTCGAGTCCCACGATGAAGATCACGTTATCCAACGCTGTGCGTTGTCCCAAGACCTGCCATCGACGAGCTCCGCTCCCCTTGCCGCATTGATGACCGCCCTTATGACCGCGGGCGGCGCGGCCATCTGGCTTGCCAAATACAGGTCTACGGCCGCAACGCGTTAACCGTCCAATAAAACGGGGCGAGCCAGTCTCCCGGCTCGCCCCGTATACAGGCATTTTTGATACGAGGGCTCGCGCCTACTCGGTCGAAGAGCCGCCATCGATGGTGGCCTGATCAGTCGCGTCGATGCCGTCGGCACCCACAGACTGCTCCTGCTTAACCTCTTCGCTAATCGCAGACTCGGACGTGGATCCCTTAACGCCCACAAAGTAGGCAGCACCAAAACCGAGGGCAACGGCAATCAGGGTCAAAATCAGATACACGGGCCAATGGCGCTTAATATACGAAAACACGCTGACTCCTTAGAACGGCCTACGAGCGACGGATAACCTCGGTCACAACCTCAGACACCGTAGCGATGTTCGTCGGGTTGACGTTGTAGGGCAGGTCGTCCTCGGTACGAGCGCAAGCCAGGCGAGGACCGTCCACGCCCGCAATCGTAAGGGCGCGGCGGCTCGCCTCGAGGGCGGCATACGCATCCGTCTTGGCATAAGGCATCTCGAATGCACCGCAGTCGACATGGAACGCCTTGCAGACCTTGCTGACCAGGTTCATGATACGGCGGTCGCCCTTAAGCAGCTGTTGTTCGCCCTCGACCGTCACGACCGAAATCCTGCCGGCACCAATGGACTCGAGGTTGATAAAGAACACGCCGCGAAGCTTATCGCGATGAGAGGCCAGGAAAGCCTTCATGCCGGCACCATCGCAATCGGAAGCACCCGTTGCGACAAACCAAATATCATGTCCGAGCAACTCGTCGTCACCCATAGAGGCAACTGCCGCGAGCATATCCTCATTCGATGCACCGTCGGAAGACGTGGCGCCGCCCTTCCAGCCGTCCTCATCATCTTCGAAGTTATCCCACGAACCGATGCCACGGCCAGACTTCTTGGCATCGTAGTCATCATCGACACCAAGCCAGTCGCTCATGCTGTCCTGGTCGCTCTTTTTCTTGCGCCCAAACAGGCCGCCGATACCGCGCTTTTGGGGTTTCGGGGTGGTCGAGGGAGCCGAGATAGTCTCGAGCGGCCGCACATCAGGTGCAACGGGCATAGAGGGCGCCACCGGCGCCGATGAGGGCTCCGAGCCCTGTGCCGTAACAAAGGGATCGTCAGTCTGCGCCGAAGGATCGGGCAGGTCAAACAGCGACGTACGAGACGCGACGTTGGCCTGCTGCATCGAGGGCAGCGACGGGTCGGGGACGGAGGCCAGCGGCGACGATGAAGGCGCGGGCGCGGAGGCCGGATCGGGGATATTCATCTGCGTGCGCGACGGCACACGAGACGAAATCTGGGCCATAAGGGAGTCGACCGTCTCGTCCTGCGTGGGGACGACGTTGGCTACCGTGGCGCCGGGTTCACTCGGCGTGGGCATGGTGAAGATCTGCGTAGAGTAGGGCCTGGATTCATCAGTCTTGGGAGCTTCATCGACCGCAGAGGAGTTCGGCTCCACAACAGGCACCTCGATCTGCTCGGGCACATTGTCCTCAACAGAATCGGCCGCATCGTCAACCGCGTCCTCGGTAGCGGCAGCTGCGTCCCCAGCCTCATCGGAGACGGAAATGGGCTCGGCGATCGCAGTGCCCTGCTTCTCGAACGTCATCGTGGCATCGAAGGACACGGTGTTATCGACCGGCTGCTGCGCCTCAAAGGACGTCGTCGCCTCCGCGACGTCAGCGGACGTCGGCTGCGAGGCCTCGAAAGACGTCGTGGGGTCGGCAGGCGCCGGCCGCTCGGCCTCATTCTGCTCAAACTCCTGCGCCGCGCGCTCGCGCTCGGCCTCGGAAGCCTGTTGTTGGGCTATAGCCTCCTGCTCGGCAGCCTCGCGGGCAGCAGCGCGCTTTTCCTCAAAGTCGTCAACGAGCTTCTTGCCCTTCGCAAAGGCGCCCTTAAAGAAATTGGAGGCGCTGGCGCCAAGCGAGGAGAACGCGGAAGCGATATCGGCATGGGGCGTTGTCGAGGGGAGCTCGGCCGAGAAATCGGTATCGCTCTCGTAGGACACGCGCTGCGAATACTCGTCGTAGCCCTCATCGGCGGAATCGTCCTCTGCCTGTTCCGGAGTGGCGGGGGCAAGAATGTCGAGGCCGGCTGCGGGATCGAGTGCGGGCTCCGCCTCGGGCTCGACATCGGAGGACGGGGCAGACACGGGCTCGGCGGCTGCAGCGGGCACATCAGACACGGGCTCTTGAGCCTCGGAAATGGGCTCGGGCTCAAACGCCGGTTCCTCGCCTTCATCGTAAACAAGCGAGCAGGACTCGGGCAGCATGCCGAGCGCGCGAATGGCATCCGAGCCAAAGCGGATATTGCCGACGGCATTGCGATAGAGTTTGGGCTCGGGCTCGACAGGCTCGACCGCTACGGGCTCCTCCGCCGGCCCGGCGGCGAGCGCCTCCTCGGTGGCCACCTCGGTCTGAACAGCCTGGTCCTGAGCCTCGGGCGCGATGGTACCGATCAGCGTCGCGTCAGCAGAAGCACCCTCGAAGCCGTCGATCTGCTCATCGGGCGCCTCATCCTGCTCGGGATCGGCAGCAAGCGGCTGTCCGAACTCGTCCTCGGTATAGCTCGGCTCCTCATATTCGATGGTGTTGCCATAATCGTTTTGCTGCTGCGCCGCGGCATACTCGGCCGCGGCACGCGCCATTTCCTCGGCCCGGCGCTTTTGCTCGCCAAAATACGTATCGAACGGAATGTCGTTGGGAAATTCATTTTCACCCTGATAAGGGGCAACGTTGTCCATAACGCCGAGCATGGCGGCAACAGAAGACTTGTTGCACACCGATCCAGACGTATAGGGAAGCACGAAACGGTTGGCAATGATATTTGCCGCGTTGGCAAGCGCCACCAGCGAAGCGAGAATCGCAACAATCCACAGCAGGACCTTCAACGCACCGGGAAGCGGCAGAATACGCAGGATGGCAATGGCCGCGGGGGCAACTGTGGCAATCGGGAGCAGCTTGGCGATCAGCGCTCGATACGGTGCATAAGACTCGCGAGCGAGCAGCTCGGCGCGCGGGGAGTCATAGTGCGCCACGACGACGACCGGGCGGTTGCGCGGAGAGGCAAGCGGGCCCGACGCCTTGTGGTAGGCGATGACGTTTTGGCTCACGCCCGTCTTGCCCAGGCGCGAGATCACAGGACGACCGGTTCGCTCGAGCACATAGAGCGCGGCGCCGACAATCGCCAGCAAGGTGCCGACCAAACCGACGCCTCCGCCGATACCCATAAGCAAGGCGCCCGCAAAAGCCAAAATACCCGTTACGGCAAACGCCAGCCTGCTGGGTGCTGGAGCATTAAACTCCTGCACCTCGGGATCAAAACCGTGGTTGCGAAAGATTTGAGCGATATCCTCGGCAGCCAAACGCTCCTCTTCGCTGCACGCGGGCGTGATGCCGGTGTTCTGCAGCAGGTGGTTAATATAATTCTGGGTGTTCGCCATGTGCGCTCCACATCCATAATCCGACAAATAGGCCCAATGCATGCACATTAGGACCGTATATAGTCGAAAGTATACCCCGAGCGGACGCAAACGGCGGAATTCCGGTTACGTTAACGCCCCATACGGACATGGATATAGCCTAATCTCCATATCGGACTAAAATCATGGCATCGAACAACCTTCTCATGCGAGGATTCTATGACGGCAAGCACAACGACCGCAGCAAATAAAAAGAGTTCGGCAGAGCCGGGCTACGACAAAACTGCCCAGCGTATCCTCAATCTTTTCTTCGTACTCAACAGTTCTCCCGAACCGCTGACTACCGAGCAGATCGTTTTGGACTCCGATTTGGGCTACGGCTCGGGCAATATCGATTCGGACAAACGCAAGTTTCGTCGTGACCGCGAAAAACTACTCGAGCGCGGCATCGTGATTAAGGAGGTTCGCGCTCCCGGCTCCCAGGAAACCGAAGAAAGTGCCTGGGCCGTCGACCGTGACCACACGTTTGCCGCCGGCGGCCTGATTACCGCCGAGGACGCAGACATCCTTATGGACGCCATAGACCAGATGCTCGCCGCCGGATCGTCCACTTTTTCCACCCCGCTCGCCGATATTCGGTCCAAGATCGCATACCTGACCGGCGAGGCGGACGTCCCGGAGACGCCCGCCCTGCGCTCTCCTATGGTTGATGCCGTATGGAGCGCTTTCGCCGAGCGTTGCGCGCTGCGCTTTCTGTATCAAAACGGACGCGGGGAACAGCGTCAACGCACCGTCTGCGTCTACGGCATGTTCGAGCGCGAGGGCATTTCGTATTTCTGCGGTCTGGATGATGCATCCGGTACCGTTAGGACATTTCGCTGCGACCGCATCGTCCGCGCCTGGAAACCTTCCGGCTCCTACACTATCCCCAGTGACTTTAACCTCAATGACCAGCTGTTCTTTGAGTTCGATTTTGCCGACCGCGACCCCATCGCGGCCACATTCTCGTTTGCGGCCGAAACGCCGGCGGACATGGTCCACGCCCTCACGCAAGGACGCGGAAACCTCGATCGCGCAGACAAAAGATGGACATGGACCGTTGGTGTGCGCGACCTAGATGCCGCCGCTTCATTTTGTATGGAGCACAGCGCCGACAGCATGAGGCCCGTAGCGCCCGATGCACTCAAACAGGCTTGGAATCGCCTCATCGAAAGGACGGTGAACGCCCATGTCTGTGCGTAAACTCACGAGCGAGCAAAGGCTCTCGCGCGCCATCGACATCATGGAAGCCCTCTACGCCGCTGGCGAGAAGGGCATGGATCGCAGTAAAATCTGCAGTCGCTTCGACATCACTGGTACTTCACTCGATGAGATTATCGGCATCATTTCGACGCTCGCCGACCGCGAATCGGGGGCACGCGTCATCTGCGAATGCCGTGACGAGCGCGTCATTCTGACGGGCGAGGCAGGCCGTGTGCTGCCGTTGCGTCTCAGTGTGGCCGAGGGCGCCGTACTCAACCATGAACTTGAGTCGTTAGGCATCGAACCGGCAACGGCAGCGCGCATCCGCCGCGCGCTTCTGCCCGAGGAACTGGGGTATAACCAGCGCGTTGTCGACACCGTTGCGCGCGGCTCCCATTGGCAGCAGCTCAATTGCGCCATCCAGGACGGCGTTCGCTGCCGTATCGCCTATCGCTCGCTTGGCGACGAGCACGCGCGGGAGCGTACCATTGACCCCCTGCGCATTATGACGAACGGCGATAGCATGTACCTGGTAGCCTGGGACACCGAGCAGGATGCGCAGCGCCGCTATCGCCTCGACAAGATCGAGGATATCGTCCTGACCGACGGCTCGGTCGAGCGGCACCACTCAAAGATTACGACCCTTCAAGACTCGCTTGCGAAAGCGGGGCGCGAAACAAAGCTCGCGATGCCGCTCGATCTTGCCGACCATCTAGACTGGGCGGGCATCACATCGGCCAACCGGGCTGACGAGGACACGGCAATCGTAACCGTTCGCTACACGTCCGAAGCGTGGCTATTTGCCCAAGTTGTGGCAAAGGGCGGAGCCATCCGCATCATGGATGACCCCGCCCTGTCAAAGCGCCTGTGCGACTATGCGGAGACGCTCGCCTGTCCGCTCTAATGTCGTCGGTCGTGCGCCTGTCGCCATAGCTGCAGGTAGTGGCCGATCTGGGCTGACTCGATACGCTGGTATGAACTGGTGGGCAGCGATGTCAAAAACTTCTTGCCATACCCCTTCGTCACCAGGCGAGGATCCGCCAAGATCAGCACACCGCTATCGGTCGACGAGCGAATCAAACGCCCCGCGGCCTGCTTGACCTCGAGCACCGCCTCGGGTAGCGAATAGCGCGCCCAAGCGCGGTCCTCGCGCAGGTTACGCTCGCAGGAGAGCGGATCGGTAGGGCTGGAGAACGGCAGCTTGGGAATGATGACACATCGCAGCGTCTCACCGCTGGCGTCAAAGCCCTCCCAAAAGGCCTTGAGAGCGAAGAGCGACGAAGCCGGCTCATTGATAAACCGGTCGCGTAGGCGACGAGGAGATGAGTTGCGTTGTTGGCAGTTGAGCTCCAGACCCGCACGGGCAAGCTTGGGCTCAACGCGAGCGTACAGGTCCTCCATGTCGCGCCGGTTGGTGAACAGCGTGAGCACCGATCCGCCCATGGCGAGGTGCGCATCGACCAGCACATGTTCAAGGGATGCCAGATATGCCTCGCGGTCGCGCGGATCGGGAATATCTCCGGCGACCACTACGGCCATGTTCGAATCGAAGTCGTAGCTCGAATCAAGATGGAGCGACGATGACGTCGACGCACCGATGCGATCGAGCCCGACAGCATGGTTGAAGTGCTCAAAGCTTTTGGACACCGTCATGGTCGCTGAGGCAAAGATAGCCGTGTGAACCTCGGGCAGCCACTCGGTTGCCAAGGCCTCGCCAATGTCGATGCGCTCTGCGGTCATCGACTCTCCGCCGGCACGCAGCCTGCAATTGACCTGCAGGGAGTACACATAGTGTTCATCGGTGCCATCAATGATGAGTTTGAGGTTCTCGGCCAGCTCGTGCAGGCGGCGCGAGATTTCACCCAGGTCGACAACGACCTCGGGCTTGTCGGCAGCGACGGCTTGCACCAGCGCGTCGACGCTCTTGTCAGCCTGTTCCAATGCGTCGATGGCAGCGTAGGCCGACTGCAGGAAATCACGCCAGTCGTCCGACTCGCGCAGCTCCGGACCTATCCACAGGTTCGCGTTGTCATAGCCCCCGCGGGCACGGCGGCCAAGCTCGCGGACACCATCAAATACGTCGGCGATCGCCATGCTCGCGCGGGCAACCGTCGACGTCGCTTTGGCAGTAAGTCCCAGGTAGAGCGTAGAGCCCTCGGATGTCGCCAAATCGCGGGAGACCTGGCTCAACGCACCGGTGCTCGAACCGCCCAGACGCTCAAACAGAACGCGCGATTCGTCCGCCGAGACCACGCGCGCCCACTGACGACGTGCCTCGCGCTCGATAGAATGGGCCTCGTCGATTACCCAATGACGAATCGGAGGCAAAATCCTTCCCTCGGCCGCAACATTGCGGAACAGCAGAGAATGATTCGTAACAACTACATCGGCATGCGCCGCGCGACGGCGTGCACCGTGGACGAGGCATTTATCAGGGAAAAACGGGCAGAGGCGACGAGCGCACTCGCGCGAGGCCGTCGTAAAGTCGGGACGGTTGACGCTGCGCCAGCGAATGCCAAGCGAATCAAGGTCGCCGTCGGCTGACTGGCAGACGTATGCCATGATCACGGCAACCGCCGTAAGCGTGTCGGCGGGATCACGTTTGGTTGTAATTTCGACTTGGCTGCGGCTCATACGCTCAAGCTTGCGCAAACACGGATAGTGGTCGTATCCCTTCAATGCGCAAAACGACAAGCCACCCGGCAGTTGCTCGGCAAGTTTTGGCAGCTCATGATACATGAGCTGGTCGGCGAGGTTATTCGATTTGGTCGCAATGCCAACGGTGATGTTATTACGCCGCGCCGCCTCGGCGAACGGCACCAGATACGCCATCGATTTACCGACGCCCGTGCCCGCCTCGATCACGCGATGGGTACCCGTGACCAGCGCATCGCGCACCTCGAGCGCCATTGCGATCTGCTCATCACGCGGCTCGTAGGTGGGATACATGCGATTGACCAGGCCACCTGGCGCATAGTCCGCCTCAATCTCCTCACGACTCGGCATCTTGAGGACCGGAAGTTCGTCTGCGTCCACCCGATCGTCGGCGCGATCTGCCTTGAGAACGTCAGCGCGAGCTGCGCTGAGAGAGAAGATGGGCCCGGGGTTCTGCCCCGCCAAGAACGAAAAGATAGGACGATAGGACCAGGGCACATCGGGGTGCATGTCGGCCAGGCGCGCCATAAGGCCTTGGGGCAAGTCGGTGAGTGCCACGAGCAACACGCGCCACACGCCGCACAGGGCATCGACATCGGCGTTGGCGCGGTGCGAAACCGAATCGCAGCCGAACAGGTCGGCCATAAAAGACAGCTTGTGCGAAGCCAAGCGCGGAAGCGCGATGCGCGACAGCGCCAATGAATCAATCCAGATATCGCTCACGTTGACACCGCCCTTAACCGACTCGATAAACGATCGGTCGAAGGTGGCGTTATGCGCGATCACCGGGCATCCGCCGACAAAATCGGCGAGGGCAGACACGGCCTCAACGGCTGACGGAGCATCGGCCACGTCAGCGTTCGTGATGCTTGTGAGCTCGGTAATCTCGGCGGGAATCAGCTGCCTGGGATGCACAAAAGTATCAAAACGCTCTACGACCTCGCGGCCCGAAAGACGGGCCGCGGAAATCTCGATAAGTTCGTTGTCTTGCACCGACAAACCCGTGGTCTCGGTATCGAGGACGATGACATCCTCCTCGATTAGACCGAACGACTGCGTCTTGGCGCGCTCGGCAAGCGTGGCATAGGCATCGATGACAAATTTCGGCGTTCCAGGAGATACAGCGTCCTCGATTAGCATGCAACGCCCGCTCGACGAAGGCCCATGCGAATCAGGCTGTCACAGACCTGGGGGAACGTCATATCGTCGGTATGGCGAATCTCGTCCGGATACAGCGACGTATCCGTCATGCCGGGAATGGTGTTGGTCTCGAGAATGACGGGGCCGTCTTCACTCACGATAAAGTCACTGCGCGAAATGCCCAGACAGCCGAGGGCCTTGTGGGCAGCGCAAGCAAGCTCCTGGGCGCGGGCATAGTTTTCAGGCGAAATCTGCGCCGGAATACGGTGGATATCCGTAGGGTCGACGTACTTAACGTCCAAGTCGTAGAACTCACAGTCCTCAGGCTTGCGAATCTCGACGATCGGCAGGGCACGCACATCGTCCTCGCCGTAAACGCCTACCGTAATCTCGGTTCCCTCGATGCACTTCTCGACAAGCACTTTGTCACCATACTCGAACGCCTTCTTGATGGCAGCCGGCAGCTCGGAAGGCTCATGCACCAGCGAAATGCCGTAGCTCGAACCATTAACAGCAGGCTTCACAAAGCAGCGTTCGCCACAGACTTCGACGATATGGTCGATATCGACCTCGTCACCCGTCTCGAGCGCCATTCCGGGGGCGATGGGGATCCCCGCCTTGGCGTACAGGAGCTTGGACACCTCTTTGTCCGCACCGCAAGCGCTGGCAAGAACGCCCGATGCCGTGTAGGGGATACCTAAGGTCTCCATGGCGCCCTGCATGGCGCCATCCTCGCCGCCAGCACCGTGCATGGCGATAAACGCCACATCGAAGCCGCCAGTCGCCATAGTCACCATAAAGTCATCGGCGGCCGTATCGAGCAGCTCCACCGAAGTGTAGCCAGCCTCCTTCAAGGCCACCACGACGTTTTTTCCCGAATTGAGCGAAATCTCGCGCTCAGCGGAATGACCGCCCGCCAAGACCGCTACGTGCATGTTCTCTAGGCTTTTACCCGGCATGGGCAGACTCCTCCTCTATAATTTCTGC
>RKAY01000136.1 GCA_014846205.1 Collinsella aerofaciens
ATCCGGTTCTGCTCGGGCGTGCGGTTGTCCGCGGCGCGCGGCGAGCCGGTCGCGTTTATCGACTTGATCCACCTCTCCACGGTGCTCTTGCCGAGGTCGTACTCGTCCATGATCTCGCGCTTGGGCTTTCCGGCGTTGCAGAGGTCGACAATCTGCCTCTTAAACTAGTCGGTGAAATGCCTCGGGTGCCTGGGGTCCCTCATATACGGCCCTCCCGTCTCCTGCGCCTCTACCGGAACTGTCCATATCAGTGTAGCCAATCCAGAGCTGGTCATGACACTCGCCGGCTAGGAGCACCGCCGCCCAGGCGATGGCGAGCCCGATGAGTCCGATCAGGTGGGAAACGAACTGGGTGACGGCCTGAAAGACCTCCATCTCGCCTCCCTACAGCCGGTCGCTGGACGCGACGTCGCGCATGAGCGCGCGCAGCGAGTCGCCCGTCACGCACGCCTGCGCGCCGTCGACATCGACGAACTCCTCGCCGCCGCGCCTGACGCAGGTGAGCGGCCTCTCGCGCAGTCAGTCGTACCTGCTGCCGCCGAACTCGGCGAGCGCCGCGCTCACGGAGCGGACGAATCCCTCATTGTCTTCCATGGTTTCCTCCTTGCGGACTTTAGGTTTAACTATCGCTCAAAGGAAAAAATATCGCGCACATCAACCTTGAAAAGAGCGACAAGCCGACGAGCATCATCAAGCGTGATGTCACCAGGGTTTTCTCCATCTTGGCATAGGTGATTCGATAAACACTGAGGTAATCAGCTATGTTCTGCTGTGTATAACGCTCTTTCTTCCGCACTTCGATTAACTCCATCCGCACCTCCTCCCGATGTCTAGAACTATAGTCAAACATATAGTGTATGTAAAGAAACCTTTTCTTATAATGTAGAAAAAGTTTAACAACTGAGAGGTTCCCAAGATGAGCATCGGTTCAAACATAAGACGCATCAGGGTTGCTCGCGACTTGACTCAGGAGGAGTTTGGCAAGATCGTTGGCGTCTCGGCGATGGCAGTATCTCAGTGGGAGAACGATCGAGCTGTGCCACGTATGGGCGCGGTTCAAGCCATCGCTGACCATTTCGGTTTGAATAAGGGCGAAATCATAGATGATGAGCCAACTGACCTCCCCGACGGCGCCATGCTGCCCTCCGACGCCCGCCCTGCATACGCCCCGCTGCTCGGGCGCGTCCACGCGGGCGACGCCTGCGAGCCCGACGTCATCGACGACCGCATCCCCATACCCTACGAGGTGCGCGAGGTCCACCCCCGCGGGTACTTCCTGGAGGTCGAGGGCGGCTGCATGAACCGCGTCTACCCCGAGGGGTGCCACATCTACATAGACCCCGCCCAGCAGCCGCGCAACGGCTCGGTGGCGGTGGTCTCCATCGACGGCGCGGACTACGTGATGCGCCGCCTGTACAACACGGGGCGCACGGTCGTGCTGTCCCCGGACTCGTGGGACGACTGCTACGAGGACATCGTCATAACGGTGGAGGACGGGCGCACGGTGGAGTACGTCGGCACCGTGGTCTGGTTCCAGCCCGCCGAGGAGATGGAGTAGGGGGATATGAGGCAGATTGATTGGGCGAGCGTCGAGGAGTTCCCTCCCGCCTCATGGAATGAATCGCACCGCAGGGTCCAGAACGTGTATTGCGATGAGAGCAGGGTTACCTCAGACCGCAGTGACGAGTTCATGGTCGTCGGGGCGGTCATGTGCCCCGCCGATAAGAAGCGCGATGTCGTCGCTAGGATACACAGACTAAGGGCTTACTATGGCGTTCAGGGGGAGTTTGGGTGGAAGACGGTGTGTCCTTCCAAGCTCTCCTTCTTTGAAGCCCTCGTTGACCTGTTTTTCGCTGATCGGGACTTGAGGTTCAGGTGCGTCGTCGTCAGCAGGACCAAGACGGATTTCGAGGATGACGAGGAGCGTTTCCAGAAGATCTATTATCAGGTCTTCGCAAACTGGCTCGATGTCCGTGACGAGCACCGGGTTTTTCTGGACCATCGCGTTGACAGGCGCGACAGGGTGTCGACTCTGAAACGGTGTCTGATCAATACGTGGCGATTCGGAACATCGGTAAGGTTCGTCCAAGAGGTGGAGTCTCGCGATTGCGAGCTGGTCCAGCTGGCAGATCTTCTTATGGGCGCCGTGGGCTACTCATGGAACGGCAGGGATGATATGGAAGGAGCGAGCGAAGCGAAACGGTCTGTCTGTAGGGCGATGTGCTCTCGTCTCGGCATACGTTCACTTGGCCACTACGCGACTGGACCCGGCGAGTGGAAGTTCAACGTTTTCCACTTCCTTGGCAGGAACAACATGCGGTGATGCTGATGACGTATTCGATTGACGGAAACGGGCACCTTGACCTCTCTCCGTGTTACAGAGGGCTGGGCTGCGACATGATGCTCGCGGCCGAGATATCGCACCAGTTCTTCTTTGCCGAGCTGCAAAACCTCGTCGCGTGGGACGGATTGCCAGTGCGTGGAATGGGCTCTGAGGCCAAATGGCGGCACCTTGTGTGCAAACACGGGAAGGACGGCCTGCCAATGAACCCTCTGACCGATTTGGAACTCGAGAGGGTGAAGCGGTTGCCGGTTCTAAAGGAGGTTGTCGGCGGGCGTCTCCCTATCGACCTATATGCACAGTACAATCGAAGGGGCACAGTGGATAAGGTGGAGCTCGTCGTGGACGGCCCCGAGGCCGATTACCTCGTCTCACTCGGTTTTTTCGAGACGTATTACGTGCTTCGTTCTGCGTATCACGCGGGCGCATCGTACGCGAGACGTGTGAGGGAGCGCGGAACGTATTGCGGATCTATCGGGAGAAGCTAGATGTAAAAGCCCCGGATATCGGGCTCCGAGGCAGGCCAGGTCCTGAGCTTTAAGCAAAGGGCTCGATTGAAACTATACCCAATGCTGCCAAGAAAGTCTATCGAACAGATTATGGAGATTGACAAACGACGATAAAAGTAATAGTCCTCGCACATGTGGACGGGAGACCTGCTCGAGGCCCTGAACAGAGAAGTCGAGAGAATCTACTAATCGTTCGGCTGTTGGCCGGCGAGAATCGGGAGAGGTGAGATAGGGGATGGCAGACATGTTTGCGCCAAGGTCCTTGGCGCTATACAGGGTGCGTTTCAACGCGCGTGGCGATGCCAAAAAGATTGAAGACCCCGCTAGCCTGGGCGGTAAGGACGTGCTGGAGCTTCTTTCTGATTTTTGGAATGGCTCCTCCGACCCCATACAGGTTGGCGATAGCGAACGTTTCGTCGCTTTTCGAGGGTGCAGAGTGGACGGCGACCACGCCTTCGCCAAGTTCTCTTCCGGCAGGGCGGGCCTCCGGGTCTCGGTGCTTGACACGAAGAGCCTTACCGATAGCGGGATCGAATACGGTGAGAATATGGCCGGAATGGTCGAGTCCCGCTTTTTCTTGCGGAGAACGCCGGGCATCGGCTACGCGATAGCCTGCATCGAGTCCATTCCCAACGGCGGGGGCGTAACGCCTCCGCTCACCCTCTTCAAACGCCACGTCGGCGGTAGCGGCCTGGGGGTAACGGCATCGTTTGAGCAGATGCAGGAGATCGAGGCGCTGAACGGGTTCAAGGGCATCGAAGAGATTGAGGTCAGGAGATACGCGAAGCCGAAAGACGTGAGCGATAGGACAGTGGTGAACTCTGGACCGTTCACTACGCATAAGATTGGCCATAAGCGAGGTTTGTTCATGCCACTCGCGCTGATGGACGGCTTTCTGAAGGACAGGAGGGCCGTTGCCGATTATCTGGGCATCAGCGTAGATTATGACGGCTCCGAGGACCTGTACGTGACGCTAAGGCAGAAGGATGGCGGTAGCAGGAAGTTCTGCATGGGAAAGGAGCTCGCCGTTCCCGTCAAGGAGGTGCTCAACGAGTCTGGGCAAGAGCCTCTCGGCGACGGCGAGTTCATCGAGAGGTGCATCGAGGCGTGCTGTCGCGCCGAAGACACGATGGATAGGCTCAGATGACGTTACGCTGAGGCAAGGAGGCCATCATGGGCAAGATTGGGTTGCTCGGTATCGCTTTTGAGTATTTGAAGACGCTGCGCAGCTATCGAACGGGGAAGCCGATGGCGCGAGATATCTTCGTTCAGATCGTGGCCCCCGCCGCCGCTGCCCTTTCTTTTGCTATTGCTTGGCCGCTTGAAGCATCGGAGGTATCGAGGATAGCTGGGAATATCATTTCCGGGGTCTCGATAATCTCTGGTCTTCTTTGCGGTGTTTCGGTGATGGTGTTCGAGCTTAGGATGCAGATGGCATCTCAAACAGACCCGAGACCCACGAAAAGGGAAACCATTTTGGTTGACGAGACGTTTCACGACATCGTCTGGGCAACGGTCGCGGGATTCGCGACAGTGTTCTTTATGATTAGCGGTGACGCTTTGTCGTTTTGCCAGGGTGTTCAGCGGGTGACATATGGCATTGCGGTTTTCTTCCTAATCAACTTCGTGCTCGTAACGTGCATGTGCATCAAGCGTCTGAGCGCGACCTACCGGGTTGTCTCGGAAGGCTGGTCGAAATAAAAATAGGCCCCGCGCATACGGGCTGCAACCCTGCGCGAGGCCGTGAGTCAAACCAACCGAATACACGGAAGGCAAGGTGATTGTACATCATGGCGGTCCGGAAGCTGAAGAGCAGCAAGTGGGTCGCTGACGTCATGGTCGGCGTGAAGTGGCACGGCTCGCGCGACAGGCGCGTCGAGACGTGCCAGACGAAGGGGCAGGTCCGCAAGGCGGAGACCTGCCTGCTCATGGAGAAGGAGCGCTTGCGCGGGCGCGTGACGGCGCGCATCACGCTGGCGGGGTTCGTCGACGAGGTGTACTGGCCCCAGAAGGCGGGGCTGCGCGCGAACACGCGGCAGGGCTACGAGTGCGACCTCAGGAGACGCATCCTCCCTGCGCTCGGCAACATGGAACTCGAGCAGATCAACGAGCTGAACGTGCAGCGCATGCTTTCGGCATGCCCCACGCGCAAGACGGCGACCAACGCCCGCGAGACGCTCTCCTCGGTGCTCGGTTGCGCCGTCGAGATGGGTATGCCGCCCGTGAACCCCGCCTCGTTCCGCTACACGTACCCCGGCGGCGGTGCCGCCGACCCCGAGCGCGGAGGGGAGTGGCTGACTACCTTCGGGGGCCATGAGCGGCTGCTCGGGTACCTGAGGGGGGCGCGGCCTGGGTCCTGCGTCGAGCGCATCTGCGTGATCGGGCTGTGCGAGGGGCTGCGCAAGGGCGAGGTCCTGGCGCTGCGGTGGGAGGACCTCGCCCTCGCGCGGCGCGAGCTGACGGTGCGCGGGACCTACATGCAGGGCCTGGGCGGCACCCACGAGACCGACCCGAAGAACCGCAACGCGCAGCGGGATGGCGGCGTGAGGCCCCGGCGAGGGGCCGATCGTCGAGGGCGTGGGCGGCGGGCTGCTGAGCCCCGTGACCGCGGGCGAGCGCATGCGCCGCTTCGCCGCGGGGAGCTACCCCGACGGGACGTCGCTGCCGCGCGTCACCATGGTGAGCCTGCGTCACGGCGTGCGTCAACGAGGGCATGGAGGTCTCGAAGCTCTCGCGCATCATGGGGCACGCCGACATCAAGACGACGATGCGCTACTACGTGCGCCAGAAGCTCGACGACCTCAAGGTGGCGGTCGACGCCATGGACGGCGGGGATGTTGGCAATCGCTGACAGTAGGAATCGGCGTTTCCGCAGGTAGAATGGCTGTTGTACTGGGGTTCGAACCCCCAGCTCTCCGCCAGTATGAATTTGAAAAAGGGTCCCGTTTGGGGCCATTTTTTTATTATCGAGAAAGGGCGCTGGGGATTCGAACCCTCAAAAAAGAAGGCATCCTTTCGGATGCCTTCTTTCAGTGAGCGTGTTGTTCTTCGACCCTACGCCTCGGGTGCCTTGGCTACGGTCTCGCTTTCGGCCGTGAGCGGGCGGTTGTCAATGCGGCGACTCAGGCGGTCGAGCTTTACCAGTAGCCACTCGATGGGGTTTGGCCCCGAGCCCTCCTCGTCGGCAACCAAATCAACGACGGCAATCTTGGTGCCGTCTTGCTTGAGCGTGATGCTGCCTACCTTGTCGCCCACGTGCACCGTGCCCGAAAGGTCGTCGTAGCTAACCTTCTCGGTCACCTCGCCGGCAAGCGAGAACACGGTCGTCTGAGCCGCGGGATCGGCGAGCGTGGCGTCGATCGTCTTATCGGTCCAGTCGGTCTGCCCAATACGCGCCATGAGGGGATTACCGTTGGCGGTCTTCTCCTGCGTATTGGCGATCGCAACCGTAACTTTGTGGCCGTAGTACCAGTTGGCAAGGGTCGCCGTATCGGTAAAGCGCTGGTCGGTGGTGGTGGAGTTCAAAACGACGGTGTAGACCTCGTCGCCATCGCGATTGTAGGCGCTCGCAAAGCAATAGCCCGCGTCGTCGGTGGTGCCGGTCTTGCCGCCGATATTGCCGTCCTGCCCCAGCAGCTCATTGTGCGTATCCATGGAATGCGAATGGTCGGAGCCGTCGGCGCCCGTAACCTCGATCCAGGAGTCCTCGCTCGCCACGACCTCGCGGAACGTGTCGTTTTTCATGGCCTCCTGCATCATCAGTGCTACATCATGTGCGGTCGAGTGCATATCGCCGGCCCACTCGTCAAAATCCAGGCCGTGCGGATTCTCAAAGACCGTGCCGGTGCAGCCAAGCTTTTTAGCGCGCTCGTTCATGGCCTTTACAAAGGTGGCCACGGCGTCCTTGGTCTTGGGGTCGATCTTTTTGCCCACGTGCTCGGCAAGTGCGATGGCGGCATCGTTACCCGAGGGAATCATCAGGCCGCGCAGGGCCTGCTCCACCGTGAGCTCGTCGCCTTCGAGCAGGCCGGCGGTCGAGTTGCCTACGGTGGCGGCAGCATTGCTCACCGTGATCTTCTCGTCCATTTTGCAGTTTTCGACGGTCAGAATCGCGGTCATGACCTTGGTAATTGAGGCGATCTTGACTTGCTCATCGGCGCCGCGCCCATAATAGACGGAGCCGTCCTTACCCATGACAATGGCGTTGGTGGCCTCGATATCAGGAAGGTTCTCGGCCGTAATACCGCGCGCATCGGCAGTCTTGCCGCAAACGTCGTCGGTCGTGAGCACTTGTGCGCCGGCGACCGTTGGCGCGCCGGCAACAAGGGCGACGGCACAGATAAAGCCGGTGGCAAGCTGGGCAGAGCGCTTTGCAAAAGAGGTGAAGGGCTTCACGGATTTCGCTTTCGACGGGGTGGTCTCTTCTGGCACTAGAGTATATCGTTTGCCGGCGGTGGCGAGCGTCGAGCGCGCGCATGGCCTGCATCTGTGCCCAAACGGACACATGGGTGCTTAAGGACGACTTAATCGCCCGCGCTTGTTGTGTGTGGCGGGCGTCCCCTCGGGCATAATGGAGCGCGAGAGGAGCGTGCATGAACGAGCGCATTTTGGTAGTCGACGACGAGAAAGCCATCGCCGACCTGGTGGGTATCTACCTTACAAAAGAAGGCTTTGATGTTCAGATTGCCTATAGCGGGGCTGATGCGGCCAAAGCAATCTTGGAGCAAGAGTTTGATCTGGCGCTGCTAGATGTCATGCTGCCTGATATCGACGGCTTTGAACTGCTGCGTACGATTCGTGCCAGCCACACCTATCCCGTGATTATGCTGACGGCTCGCGATGCCCAGCAGGATAAGATTGAGGGCCTTTCGCTCGGTGCGGACGATTACGTGGTCAAGCCGTTCCGTCCGTTGGAGCTTGTCGCGCGCGTCCATGCTCAGCTTCGCCGCTATACCAGCTACGGTAGCCGAGTGCAGGTGGCTGAGTCTCCGGTCATTCAGCTCGACGGTCTCGAGATCAACCGCGACGCTCGTGCCGTGACAGTGGACGGGGCGCCGGTGCGTCTTACGCCTATCGAGTATTCCATCTTGCTGTATCTGGTCGAGCACCGCGGCAGCGTGGTGGCCGTGGAGGACCTGTTCCGCGCGGTGTGGAACGAGGACTTTATGCCCGGCTCCAACAATACGGTGATGGTGCACATTCGCCACCTGCGCGAAAAGATTGGCGACGACGCCCAAAAACCGCGCTTTATCAAAAACGTCTGGGGCGTCGGCTACATCATCGAATAACGCTTTTCGCTTGTGAGGATCTTGATATGACAAAAGACGATAGGCAGGCGTTCGAGGTGCCCGATCGACTTTTTGAATACGTGAGGGCGGTCGTCGACAACCGCGCGCTCGCGACGGTACTGCTCTTTTTGCTGAGCCTGCTGCTGATCGGCATCGACAACATCACTGGCATTTTGGCAGTTTTGCTTATCGGGTTTTTGCTGATCGATCGATTCGAAACCGTGCGCCGTTGCGTGGTGATCGGCGGTGCCGCGTGGGTAATCACGCTGGCGATTGGTGCCATGGCTCTTGGCGGCATTGCCGAGCCGGTGTTCTTTGACGCCGGCTTTGTATTCAACATGCTTGGCTTTATCCTGGCGCTTGCCGTGTGCGTCTTATTCTTTTGTGGCCGAGCGCTGTATTACCAAGGCTGCGAGCAAGGGGAGCAGTATGCCGATCGCGTGCTTGCCGCCCGTATCCAGGACCGCCTGATCGATCATCCTGACGCCTGGGATAACATCGACGGCGACTTCCTGGAGGTCGAGGGTGCGCTCAACCGCGTGCGCGATCGCGAGCGTAGGGTGCAGCAGGCCCTACGCGATGAATCGCATCGCAAGGACGACTTGGTCACATACTTGGCGCATGACTTGCGCACGCCGCTCGCCAGCGTGGTGGGCTACCTCTCCCTGCTGCAGGAGGCTCCCGAGCTGCCAGTCGAGCAACGCGCACACTTTACGGGCGTGGCGCTTGACAAGGCACATCGGCTCGACGCACTTGTCGAGGAGTTCTTCGACATTACACGCTTTGATTTCCACGATATTGTGCTCACGCGCGGCTACGTCGACTTGAGCCTGTTGTTGGCGCAGGTCACCGATGAGTTCTACCCCATTCTCAACGAGCAGCATAAGGAAGCACAGATTGATGTGCACGAGGACCTGACGGTACTTGTGGATGGCGACAAGATGGCCCGCGTGTTTAACAACATCATGAAAAACGCCGTCGCCTATAGTTACGAAGGCTCGACCATTACGATCGAGGCCCGACGCCAAGATGACGGCGGCGTGCGCGTGCGCTTTATTAACCACGGTGACCCGATTCCTGCGGCTAAGCTCAAGGTGATCTTTGAGAAGTTCTATCGCCTGGATGCGGCGCGCGCGACCAATCGCGGCGGCGCCGGGCTTGGCCTTGCCATCGCCAAGGAGATCGTTGCGGCTCACGGTGGCACGATCGCGTGCGAATCGACGCCCGAGCACACGATATTCACCATCGAGTTGCCGGCGGCATAGCCAAGGTGCCCTTACAAACACTTGACAATGCGCTCACGTGCGTATAAGCCGCGTTTTCTACTATCGATGCTGATGAATTGATATCGATGTGGAGGTATGCGGTATGAGGGCTGCTGCGGCTATGGAGCCCACGGAGCTAGAGGAACTCATGGAGGCGCAGGCCCAGGCCGCGCACGAGCGCGAAGTCGGGGATGCGACTCGCCCCAC
The DNA here is from genome assembly GCA_014846205.1 of Collinsella aerofaciens. Next base: position 9,611 of record RKAY01000136.1, read on the forward strand.
GGCGGAGGACCTGGCGGCCTCGCCGACGCGTATCGATGTCGAGAGCCTTGACCTGTTCTATGGCGATCACCATGCGCTCAAGGACGTGTCCATAAAGATCCGCGACAAGCAGATCACTTCGTTTATCGGTCCCTCGGGCTGCGGCAAGTCGACGCTCCTGCGCTGCTTTAACCGCATGAACGACGGCATCAAGGATTGTCGCATCGAGGGCAAGATCGTACTCGACGGTCAGGATATCCTGGGCGCTTACGACATCTGTCGTCTGCGCCAGCGTGTGGGTATGGTGTTCCAGCGCCCCAACCCGTTTCCCATGAGCATCTACGACAACGTCGCGTATGGCCCTCGCGGTATGGGCGTGCGCGACCGCGTTGTGCTCGACGAGTTGGTCGAGGACTCCCTGCGCCGCGCTGCCCTGTGGGACGAGGTCAAGGACAAACTCAAGGAGTCGGGCCTGGGTCTTTCGGGAGGACAGCAGCAGCGCCTGTGCATCGCCCGCGCGCTTGCCGTGCAGCCCGACATTCTGCTGATGGACGAGCCCACGAGCGCCCTCGATCCCGTGTCGACGCTGGTGGTGGAACAGCTGGCCTGCGAGCTCAAGGAGACCTGCACACTGGTGGTCGTTACGCACAACATGCAGCAGGCTGCGCGTATTTCCGACTCGGTTGCTTTCTTCTTACTGGGCGAGCTGGTGGAGCATGCGCCCACCGCTCAGCTCTTTAAAAATCCGACCGATCCGCGCACGGCGGATTATTTGACGGGTCGTTTTGGCTGACACCGTCTATTACAGGCGTCTTTAGGGTTAAGATGCGGTCACACCGGCCGCAAAGGGGTTCAACATGATCTATTACGTCGAGGACGACGACAACATCAGGGATTTGACGGTCTACGCGCTGCGCAAACAGGGAATCGAGGCCGAGGGTTTTTCGTGCGATGGCGAGTTTAAGGCTGCCGTGGCGCGAAGGGTGCCCGATGCCGTGCTGCTCGACATTATGCTGCCCGATACCGACGGCTTGGCGATTATGCGTCGCCTGCGCGCCGATCGCCTGACGGCGACGGTGCCCATCATGATGCTTACCGCCAAGGACACCGAGCTCGACAAGGTCATGGCGCTCGATGGCGGTGCCGACGACTACCTGACCAAGCCGTTCTCGCTTATGGAGCTCGCCAGCCGTTGCCGCGCGCTGCTGCGTCGCGGTGGCATGGTCAAGCAGGCAAGCGATGTGCTCAGCGTGGGCGACATCGTGCTTTCGCCCAGCCATCGCGAGGTGACCGTTGCCGGTGAGCCGCTCAAACTTACCCTGCGTGAGTTCGACCTGCTCGAGTATCTTATGCGTAAGCCCGGCGTGGTCTTTACCCGCGAGTCGCTGCTGCAGAGCGTTTGGGGCTGGGACTTCGACGGCGGTTCGCGTACCGTCGACGTGCACGTGCAGACACTCCGCCAGAAACTCGGCGAGCATGCGAGCGCCATCGAGACGGTGCGTGGCGTGGGCTATCGCCTGGCGGAGCCTTCTGCCGACGACGGAAACGAAGACGCTGATCTCGTAGCTGCCGCATCGGAGGAGTAGCCCGTGGTCTTCGCCCCCCAGGGAAAGCACACGCTTTCCCATCGCGTGTTCGCGACGATTTTTATCTGTGCCATGGCGGTGATTGTCGCCTTTACAGTGTTGGGCGCGTTCTTTGTGCAAAACACTTTGGCAGATGCGACGAGCGCGCATCTCTCGCAAGAAACCGAGCTGATTGCCGCCGCCTTAAACGAACAGCAGGAGCCCATCGCATTTTTGCGCAGCCTCGATCGTGAGGATCTGCGCATTACGTTGATCAACAAAGACGGCTCGGTTGCCTACGACAACGAGGCATCGCCCTCCATGTTGCCCAACCATCGCGATCGCCCCGAGGTTGCCGCGGCACTTGAGAACGGCTTCGGTTCCGCGGAACGCTCGAGCTCCACGCTCGACGAGGTTATGCTGTATCGCGCCGTGGCCCTCGATAACGGTCAAGTCGTTCGTCTGGCGCAAGCCCAGCCTGGCGTTGCGGCGATTTTGCTCTCACTGGTGGCGCCAATGCTGCTTATCGCGGCAGCAGGTGCGGTGCTTGCATTTTTCTTGGCTCATCGTGAATCCCGTGCCATCATTGCGCCCTTGCAAGAGGTTGACCTCGACCATCCGCGCCGCAGTTATGAACATGCCTATGCCGAGATGGTTCCCATGCTCGAGCGCATTGAATCGCAGCGCCAGGAGCTTAAGCGCCAGATGGCGGTGCTGGCCGACAACGATCGCATGCGTCGTGAGTTTACGGCAAATATCACCCACGAACTCAAAACCCCACTTACCGCAATCTCGGGCTATGCCGAGCTCATTGCAAATGGCATGGTCGAGGGCGAGGACGACCTGCGTGACTTTGGCGGTCGAATCTATCGCGAGGCGGGCCGTCTGGCAGCGCTGGTAAACGACATCTTGACGTTGTCTAACCTGGACGAGGCCGAGCGCGCGACCGAGGGCGAGGCAGTGCCTATTGGTTCCACGGAACCCATTGAGCTCTCGCGCGCTATTACGACGGTGGAGCAGCGCCTTGAGCAGGTCGCCCGACAGTCGGACGTGACCATCGTGCGCAAGACGAAGCCCGTTGTGGTCGAAGGTGTGCCACGCCTGATCGACGAGCTGATTTATAACCTGGCCAGTAACGCCATTCGCTATAACCAGCCCGGTGGCACGGTTACGCTTCGGTGTGGGACCAATGATGAGGGCCATCCGTACCTGACGGTTGCCGATACGGGTATCGGCATCGCGCCCGAGGAGCAGGGCAAGGTGTTCGAGCGCTTCTATCGCGTGGACAAGAGCCGCTCCAAGGCACGTGGCGGAACGGGCTTGGGTCTGGCCATCGTTAAGCATGCCGCCGTGTATCACCATGCTTCGCTCGACCTATCGAGCGAGCTGGGTGTGGGGACTACCATCACGGTGACGTTTCCTACTCAGCAGGATGAGTCGTTTGAGTAGTTGCCGTTACGTGAAAGCCCGGCAACGCGCCGGGGTTCTGGCTTGGTGTTTCGTTGGGGTGCGGCAAATGCGTGGCGGTTGTTCGGTGACTGTAGTATGCGTGGCCGAGCGTGAGTGGATTTCCTTTCGCTACAATCAGTGCCAATCGTTTAGCTTGAGCAAGGGACTGCCATGGATATCCAATTCAAGATGGGTTGCTTTGATGACGCGGCGCAGGTGCGCCGCGCCGTTTTTATGGACGAGCAAGGCTACGAGAACGAGTTCGACGCTATCGATGAGGCGCCGACTTGCATCCATGTGACGCTCTACGTGGACGGCGAGCTCGCCGGCTGCTCGCGCGTGTTTCCCGAGGAACTGGAGCGCGCGGCAGATGCAGAGGCTCCGGTTTCGCCGGCGTGCGACTTGGACGAAGGCGTCGCAGCGGGGGAGACCTATATTATGGGGCGCGTCGCCGTGCTGTCCGCCATGCGCCGTCGCGGTCTGGCAAGCAAGATTATCGAAGCCAGCGACGCTGCTGCGCGCGATGCCGGCGCCAAGCTCATAAAGTTGCATGCACAGGAGTACGTGCTGCCGCTCTATGCCAAGGCCGGCTACACGCAGATTGCCCCGGTGGACTACGAAGACGAAGGCCAGCCTCATGCCTGGATGGCCAAGCTGCTGGGCGACAGATAGGGACGCTCCTTTTCTGCCGGCAGTTGGGGACACTCCTCGATAATTGGCGCATGGGGCATTGCAACATACAGTTTTTCGATTCCGTATGTATATATGCGCGCTAATGGGTTATAAAATCTAAGTCTGAACATAGCAGGTCTGCGAGGCGGCTCGGGCAACCGGGCCGTTTTTGCGGACGGGGGTAGCGCGAAAGGACTGCACATGCGTCAATTTAAGACCGAGAGCAAAAAACTGCTCGACCTCA
>RKAY01000111.1 GCA_014846205.1 Collinsella aerofaciens
TGACCTTCTGGTCATGCCGCCGAAGTTGAAAGGCAGATTGCCGCTCTGGCGGGCTTGCAGCGTCGAGCCGTTACGCGGTTTGGTAAAACCGCGTAACTAATGAACTCCGTACTGCTCGTAGTAGGCGTCGATGGCGGCCTTGAGCTCGTCATCGATGACGACTTTGCCGTCGATCTCGTGGTTGTAGAGGGTCTCGACGACCTCGGCCATGGAGACGATGCTCGCGACGGGGAAACCGTACTTTGCCTCGATCTCCTTCTGCGCGGTGGTCACGCCGCCCTTGCCGACCTCCATGCGGTTGAGAGACACGATCAGGCCCTTGATTTCGACGTCAGCAGCAGCCTTAACCTTGGGATAGGTCTCGTCGATGGACTTGCCGCTGGTGGTAACGTCCTCGACCATGACCACGCGGTCGCCATCCTGGGGCTCGTAGCCCAGCAGGTTGCCCTTATCGGCACCGTGGTCCTTGGCCTCCTTACGGTCGCAGCAGTACTTGACCTCCTTGCCGTACAGCTCGTGGTAGGCAATGGCGGTCACGACAGCCAGCGGAATACCCTTGTAGGCCGGCCCAAACAGAACGTCAAAGTCGTCGCCAAAGTTATCGTGGATGGCCTGGGCGTAATACTCGCCCAGCTTCTTGAGCTGATAGCCCGTCACATAAGCGCCGGCGTTCATAAAGAACGGGGACTGACGGCCGCTCTTGAGCGTAAAGCTGCCGAACTTAAGAACGTCGGACTCGACCATGAACTTGATGAACTCTTGCTTGTAAGCCTCCATGCGGGCTCCTCTCGTAATCGCGTACGTGCCTTCCAGTTTAGCGCAGGCGAAGCGTCGATGCGGGCGCGCTTTGCCGAGTCGTCAACCGGCAAAACCACCACAAAGGTGCCTGTCCCCTTTGCGGTGGTTTTGGTGCGCTACGAGGCATTGGTCAGGCGGCTCCAGAGTTCGTCAATATCGATTTGGTCGCCGCCGCTCAGATAACCGGTGCGAATAAAAGACTCATTATAGATATAGATATCATGCGCGCTGTCACCATCATCTTCGGTGTCGTAGGCCGAAATCACGTAACGGCTGCCGTCGAGCGCCTTGACCAGCCAATACACGGAATCGTCGATTGTGCACTTCTCCTGCACTATCGACGCATCGCCGATTGCGCCGGTGAGCGCACGATCGCCCGTCGTATAGCCGCCCACCGAGAGCAAAATCGCCACACTATCGTCTCCGCCGCCCGGCTCAAGTTCCTCGTACTCGGACTCCGAAAGCGGTATCGCGCTGTTCGCAAGTTCGTCCACGTCATCCGAAATCTTAGAAAAGGTAAAAGCGAAAAGTCCCGCGTCATCGGCGGCACCGTAGCCCACGCTCTCGCCTTGCCACTCATAGTTTTGATGCTTGAGCAGGCGCACCAGGTCGGCGCCGTCCAAGTTGATCGCAGCATAGACCGTCACGTTGGCGTTGTCGTCTACACAGGCGGCGTCCGCCGTGGTCACCTTCTTGGCACCGCCCGCGCCGCCCAATCCGCCCGAGCAGCCAGCCAGCGCACTAGCCAGCGCACCCGCGCCTGCCACAAAGGCCGCACGGTTCATCGTCACTTCATTCATCATGTTCGTTCCTCGCTATGGTATTGGCCACGTCGCACCTAGCCGAGCGCGCGTCCAGTCTTTTCCTGCCAAAATTCGTCTATCGTCGGAGCACCGCCGCCCTGGGTAAACCTACCGGTCTTGATAGCCTCCTCGGTAATAAGATCCAAGCGGTAGTCACCGTTTTCCATCGGGCTCACCATGGCCACGTGCCGCGCCATGTTGGAACCGTATACGCACGCGATCCATGAGCCCGAAGTAATCTGCGCCCGGTCCTCGACCGGCACGGAAAAGCCCGCGATAACATCCTCGCAGCTCGAATAGCCCGAAAGTTGAAGCGTGAACATCACGGTGCTTCCGGTGCCGCCCTTGTCGAGCTTTCCGATTTCGTCCTCGCCGAGCCATTCGGTCGCGCCGTCCTTGCTGATATTGCAGACGCTGAGCACGTGTCCCGCCTCGTCCTCGTACATCTCGAGCGCGTCTTGCCAGGTATAGCCCTGCTGCGAGGCAAACTCCTGCAACTGCCAGCCCTTAAGCTCGAGGAGCGCCGCGATGCTGATGTTGCGGTGCGCATCCCAGCAATCATCCGACCACGTATCGAACACATCCGCCGAGCCGCTGTCCGCGTCGCCGGAATCGCCCGACGTCGCACCCGCGTCCATCTTGTCCTTTACCGGGCGGTCGTCGTTAAAACCCGTCGCATCCTGCGTCCGTTGTCCGCCGCACCCCACAAGTGTCAGCAGCGTCGTTCCCGCCGCCGCGACAAATGCCGTGCGCGAAAGTACCGTCTCCCTCATCATTGTTCCTTTCCCGTTCTTTATCACAATGCCGAGAAACACACCCGGCATCGATTCACACATAAGCCGCCTCACGCTATTGACGAGGCAGCTCCGTCCAGCCAAAACCGGGTTCAAAACCATCGCGTGTACCGATCACATCGCCCGAACCGTTGACCCAGGCCTGGTCGGCCATCACCGAGACCTCGACATCGGTGCCGTCGGGTCTGGCGTAATGGTTGACCCCGCGAATGGCATCGGAATACGAGGCAGCGCCCGTCCCCACGCCCGCGCTGGAAAAATTGGCGGCACTGGCAGCCATATTCGCGGCGTGCTGGCGGTCGCTGCGATCGAACCACGCCTGCTGGTAGCTGTCGAACGCCGCCTGTTGCGAGGCATGCATCTGTTGCCAGGCTGCAAACTGCTGTTGCTGCTGGGCAATGTTCATCTGCGTGCGTTGGCGCTGCTCAAGCACCATCTGTTGCTTTTGAGCTGACGCTTCGCGTGCAATCGCCGGATTGAGCCGCAGAGTCGACGCCATTGATGCAAGCGCCGTGGAGGCCGCCTCGTCCAGGCGACCTTCTGGCGCAACCAAACAGAAGCTGTCCCTGATACGCCACTGCAGCAGGTCGGCCGCGCCCAGCTCGAACGACGCTCCGTCCGGGCAACCGCCTCGACCCGTGGGCTGTTCTTGTGCGACGCCCTGTCCCGCCGCTGCCGCCGCCTGGCGCTCGCGCAGGCGCTTGCCCAAAACACCGCCGATCAGTCCACTCGAAAGGCCCGCGCCCAGCAGCGCCTCGGCCCCAGCGGCAACACCTTTGCCCACAGAACCCGCGACGCCGCCGATTGAAAACATATAGCCCTCGACTTTGGCCGCCACCGCGAGCTCGGTGGGCACCGGAGCGCCCGTGAGCCGATATCGACGCATGCGGCACTCATAGACCACATCACTCGGCTCCATCGAAAAGCCCTGAATCGCAAAGTCGTTTGCCGCCTCGCGCTTTACGCGGGCACGTTCGCGCTCGATATCGACCGCCGCGCTCGATGGGTACGGTTGCTCGACCACAACCTCCGCCCGTGCGCCCAGCTGTGCCGCGCAGGCCTGAGCCAGCTCGTCGCAAGCTGCCTCCACGTGCATAAACGCCTTGTGCTCGGTTTGCGTGGGGATACGCTTGGCAACGGCACCCGCATCCACGTAACAGAGCTCGGAGTGGTACATAATCCGCTCGCCCATCGGACCCGCTGCCGTCACGCCAACCGAAATCGGGCAGTCGAAACTGCCGCTGCGCTCAAGATGCGCCTCTTCGATATGCCAGCCCCGCGGCAGCACCACCTGCGCGAGTGCCTGGCCGCCAGAGGTATCGCATGCGGTATGAAGCTCAAGGTCACCGATGTGAGGCGCATCCGTCGTGGCCGCGTCACGAGACGACGACGCGACGCCGACAGCCTCCACCGGCGCATCGGCCGGCGCGTCCACACTCGGGTCGCCGCCTTCGTCCGCATCGTCATCGGCAGTCGCCCCATCTGTAGCCCCCACGGCGCCCGAGCAGCCCACAACGCCCTCAAGTCGGACGCCGCACCCCGGGCAAAATCGCACCGGCACGCCGGCGACCCGAGGCAGCTGCGCTCCACACGCCGGGCAGAATCTCAAGTCACTCATCCCGTACATCCCTAATTTCGTTAGCTGTTTTTAATCGCGGCAAGCTGCCGCCATAACTCATCGGCACCGTTAAGTCGGTACGCCGTCTTATCGAGCACGATGTTTTTGCCCTCAAGTTCTACCGATTGCTCCGAGCCATCCGTATAGACAAAGACGAGCGTTCGGCCGGCATCGCTCATCCGCTCATCCACCGCATCCCCCACGGTGCAGCCATCGAGCGCGGCAAAAGTCGATGCGACCAGTTCGGCATCGTCGGTCTCATAGACCGTCCGCGCCTCCCCGTCCTCGATAAGCTTGACCGCCACCGGAACGGCAGCGCAATCGTTGAGCGACACTTGCGCGGCAGTCTTTCCTTGAGCGCCATGGTCGCCGGCAACGTAAACTCGCATGAGTGTCACCGCCGCGGCAAAGACCACCACGGCGATAAGCGCGCCCGCAGTTTTATTAGACGCGCAACCCCGAGACGCCATAGGTGCACCCCCCTCCGTTCTGCTCTGCTCAGCATCACATTCATATGCCTTTGAGCACCAAAACGGCAGGTGACAAATGTCTCATATTCATATTTTTGCAGGTAAAAAACCACCACAAAGGTGCCTGTCCCCTTTGCGGTGGTTGGCTAGTCTTGGGGTGTCCAGGACCAGAAGAAGTTGATGAGGGCTACGCGCGAAGAGGCACCTGTCTTTTTGTTGATCGAAGCGATGTGGCGATAGAGCGTGGAGCGCGAAAGGAAGAGTGCCGCCGCCACGTCCTGCACGCTGTCGTCCGAAACGACCAGTGCCTCCAGAACATCGCGCTCGCGCTTGGTGAGCCCAAAGGCGGCAACGAAGCCATCGAGCCGATCGTCAAACGAAAGTTCCGGCGCCTCCAGGGGCACCGTGTCGGCCTGGCCGGGCTCACAGCTCACGCCAAGATCGTCGGTGGCAAGCGCCAGCCCGCCGTGCGCCGCCTCGCCCTCACCGTCTTGTCTAAACTGTCCTAACAGCGAAATCGCGATGCCGACAAACAGCACGAGCACGACGCCCACTGCCGCCAGCACGTTTTGACTCGAGATAATCGCCACCGCCGGAGCCGTCACGAGTATCGAGCAAACGTTGTTGATAACACGGCCCATGCACGGCCACAGATACGCCCAGCGGGCATACATCGAAATCGCGGCGAACTTCGCGGTGAAGAACACCACGAAAAAGCCCGTGCCAAGGTAAAAGATAATCGTGGCGGCAAGCGTGTTGCCGCCGTTGCCATCGGTGATAAGCACAAAGAACGAGAGCGTGGACAGCATGGCGGCGCACGTCATGATGATATTCATATACGAACGCCCACGCAGGTCATACAGGACGCCGGCGGCAAGGGCGCTCACAACCAGCAGCAAGCGCGGCCAGTCGCCCAGATCGATAGCGCCAGCGGCATGCGAGGTCGTAAGGCCGGCATTGAGGGCCGCGAACACGCCGGTGAGGCAAGCGGTCGCCACCGTCAGACGCACCACGGCACCCTGAAAGGCCGCCTTTGCCTCGGGGTCATCGTGCCACCTGACGCCACGCTCCGACACATCGACCGATAGCTCGGCAATCTCGACCTCGAACTCGGGCGCAGGCTCATCACGCAATTTAGCGCGGCGGGCACCGTGAAGCAGCCCCACCAGCGCAATCGCACAGGTAATGAGAACAGACTGCTGGGGAATGCCCGAAGGCATCACCATATGGTTGAGCACCTGCACCAAAATGCCCGCAGCATAGGAAACCGCCGCGGCGCGCGCCAGGCAGGGCGTCTGCGCAAAACGCCGCGCAAGATTGGCATGGGCGGTCGATCCGCAATAGCCCAGGGCGCAGCACGCCACCAGGCCGCCGGCAATTACTACCTCAAACCGCACTGCCGTAATCACCAGCAGCAACGCCGATACCAACAGCACGCCCGTAATATCGCTCGTCGCATCGATCATCTGGGGACGGCGATAGTACAGAAATGGGCGCACGAAAAAGCCAATCACGCTCGCGCCGACAACGATGCTCTCGTAGATGACGACCTCACTCGATGGCACGAACTCGGCCATGCGCACATCAAAGAGATACTCGCACGCCAAAAACGTGAAGAAGAACAGCGCCAGGCATATAATCTCCCGAATGCCCCGACGCAAATATGCGGTTGTGTCCCCCATGCCCCTCATGGTTAACCCCCGGCCGTTCAATTGTCTGGAATTCCATTTTAATAAAGAACCAATCTCAATATCGAAGCCAAGCTCGAAATGTTGCAAATTCGACCCCAGTCGTCCACATCACGCCGCGATTTTGAGCCGCATGGCCCAGAAGGGGCACGCGCAACCTCTAGCCCGGCAAGGAGTGCCTTCAACTGCCACTCATTTAAGTACGTCCCCAATGAGTAGGTGAAAATGGGCCATGTGTCCCAGTTGCGGAGACTCCTTGAGCCGTCTGGGTATCGTGAAAGATCGCACACTCCCCCATCATCGAAAGTGACACACGCTACCTGTTGATGGGAGGCAGCCATGGGCTTCTTTGACAAGATGTTCGAGAAGAAAGAGTGCGCGATTTGCGGTACCGAGCTGGGGCTTCTAGGTAAAACCAAAATCAACGAAGGCTACCTGTGCAAAGAGTGCGCCGGCAAGCTCTCCCCCTACTTCCACGGCTATCGCTCCAGCACCGCGGACGATATCCGCGAGCAACTCGCCTATCGCGAGGCCAATGCCGAACGCCTGGCTTCGTTCAACCCCACGCGCACGCTGTCTGCCGGGCGCACCAACATCATGCTCGACGAAGACGCGGGTCTGCTGATCATTACCTCGCAGAGCCGCTGGCGCGACGCCAATCCCGACATCATCGAGTTCTCACAGGTACTCGGCTGCGATATGGATATCGACGAGCACCGCACCGAGATCTATCGCGAGACCAAAGACGGCGAGCGCGAGAGCTACAACCCGCCGCGCTACGACCTGGATTATGACTTTAACCTGACCATCCACGTCAACACGCCGTACTTTACCGAGATCAACCTGCGCGTGAACGACTCCACCATCGATCAGCGTGGTTCCATCGAATACCGCGAGGCCAAGCGCCAGGCAACCGAGGTCCGCGATGCGCTGGTGCAGCTGCGCCAGGAGACGCGCGACAGCGTCGTGGCTGCCAAGGCTCCCAAGACCGCGGTCACCTGCCCCTTCTGCGGTGCGACCACCATTCCCGATGCCAGCGGGCGCTGCGAATACTGCGGCGGCGCTATCGGCGCATAGCACCCGGCACGGAAAGGACCGATCATGGCCTTCGAAAGCGTTAACTATCAGTGCCCCGCGTGTGGCGGCCCCCTGCATTTTGCCAGCGCCGAGCAAAAGCTCGTCTGCGACTACTGCGACTCGCGCTTTGAAGTCGAAGAAGTCGAGGCACTCTATCGCGAGCGCCAGGACAAGGCAGACGCCAAAGCCGACGCTGCAGCAGCAGCACCCAAGCCCGCCGCCGACACTGCGGTGCAGGAGCTCGCCCAAAACGCCGGCTATATCTGCTCATCGTGCGGCGCCGAGCTAATCTCGGACGGTACCGTCGCCGTTACCACCTGCCCGTATTGCGGCAACCCCGCCGTGGCACCCGGTCAGCTCTCGGGCGACTTTTCACCCGACCTGGTGATTCCGTTTAAGCTCGAGCGCGACGACGTTATGGCTGCGCTCAAAGAGCATTACAAGGGCAAGATCCTGCTGCCCAAGAGCTTTGTCACCGGCAACCACATCGACGAAGTCCAAGGCGTTTACGTGCCGTTTTGGCTTTACGGCGCCCGCGTGGACGGCGAAGTGTACTTTGATGCTACCAACGAGACCGTGACTGAGGAATCCGATTGTACCGTCACGACCACCGACCACTACGACGCCTACCGTAAAGGCAATATCTCGTTTGAGCGCGTGCCCGTCGACGGATCGTCCAAGATGCCCGACGGCCACATGGACGCCATCGAACCGTTTGACTACGATGCCCTGCGCCCGTTCTCGGTCGCGTATATGCCCGGCTACATCGCCAACCGCTACGACGAGGACTGCGAAACGTGCAAGGCTCGTGCCGAGCGCCGCATGGAGGAAAGCACGATCTCGGCCCTGCGCGAAACCGTCGTCGACGAGTACGACGATGCCACAGTCGAAAGCAAGCAGCTCGACTACACCTGGGAAAACAGCGATTATGCCCTGTTCCCCGTGTGGATGCTCTCTACCTCGTGGAACGGCAAGAGCTACCTGTTTGCCATGAACGGCCAGACCGGCCGCATGGTCGGCGAGCTCCCCTGCTCCAAGCCCAAGCTCGCTATCGCCTCGGTACTGTTCTTTGTGATTGGATTTGTCCTCTCTCAGATCCTCTTCATGGGTGAGAACGCCTTCGATCCGGATTACCTCGCCTTTGACATCGAGGGCATCCTCATCAACATCGTCGCGCCGCTGATCATCGTGATCATCGCGGACGTGTTGCTGGTCGGCCAGCTCAAGACAGCCAACGAGGCCACCCACGCCGACGAGTACTGCGGCGAGCTCGACCTGGTCGAAAAGCACGACACCTTCAGCCACACCGAGACCACCGTCGTCATGAAGGACGACAAGGACGACTAACCATCCTGACCAATACCACCCGGCCTTTGACGAGAAAGGAAGATCACCATGGGACTCTTGAAAGCTGGATTGGGTGCTGCCGGCGGCGTCATGGCCGACCAGTGGAAGGAATTTATCTACTGCGAATCGATGCCCGCTGACGTCTTGGCCTGCAAGGGCAGCAAGCGCACCGGCGGCCGCAGCTCCAACACGCGTGGCGAGGACAACGTCATCTCAAACGGCTCCGTCATCGCCGTTAACGATGGTCAGGGCATGCTCGTGGTGCAAAACGGCAAGATCATCGAGGTTGCGCTGGAGCCCGGCGAGTTCGTCTTTGATACCGGCAGCGAGCCGAGCGTCTTTAGCGGCAATCTGGGCGACTCCATCAAGGAGACCTTCGCCAATATCGGCAGCCGCTTTACCTTTGGTGGCGACGCGGGCAAGGACCAGCGCGTCTACTTCATCAACACCAAGGAGATCATCGGCAACAAGTACGGCACCGCCTCGCCCGTGCCCTTCCGCGTGGTCGATAACAACATCGGCCTGGATGTCGACATCTCTGTGCGCTGCAACGGCGAGTATTCGTACCGTATCACCAACCCGCTGCTGTTCTACACCAATGTCTGCGGCAACGTGACCGATAGCTACACACGCGACAAGATCGACAGCCAGCTTAAGTCCGAGCTGCTCACCGCCCTGCAGCCTGCCTTTGCCAAGATCTCGGAGATGGGCATTCGTTACAGCGCCATCCCCGGCCACACCACCGAGCTCGCCCGCGCACTCAACGAGGTCCTCTCGGCCGATTGGCGCGACCTTCGCGGCGTCGAGATCGTGAGCTTTGGCGTCAACTCCATCGCCGCTTCGCAAGAAGACGAGCAGATGATCAAGGACCTGCAGAAGGCCGCGGTCATGCGCGATCCCACTATGGCAGCCGCCAACATCGCCAGTGCCCAGAGCGACGCAATGCGCGCGGCAGCGGCCAACCCCAACGGCGCGATGGCCGGCTTTATGGGCATGGGCATGGCAGGCGGCATGGGCGGCATGAACGCCAGCCAGCTGTTCGCCGCCGGCCAGGCGCAGCAACAGGCTGCCCCACAGCCGGCTCCGACACCCGCCCCCGCACCGGCTCCTTCCGCTGCCCCCGCGGCCGGCACGTGGACCTGCAGCTGTGGCGCCACCAACACCGGCAAGTTCTGCCCCGAGTGTGGCAGTCCCGCACCCGCCCCGGCACCGGCCAAGTGGTTCTGCCCCAACTGCGGCAGCGAAAACGGCGGCAAGTTCTGCAGCAACTGCGGAACGCCCCGGCCCTAGCCCCTCTATCTGGTAATTGGCGGAGGTCCGCCACCCCCGCATTTGCTTCTATGGGTTTTCACACAAGAAGGAGGACACCATGAAGACAACGTTCAAAAAATCCGTACTCGCATTTCTGACATGCGTCCTTGCGCTCGCCTTTGCCCTGACGGGCTGCAGCGGCGGCGGCAAAGACCCCAAGGCCAACTTCGTCGGCAGCTGGGAACTCTCGGGTGGAACCCTGGAGGGCGAAGAGCTGACCGATGAGTACATGAAGATGCTCGAGGATTGGGGTGTCCACTGCGTCCTGATTCTCGATGAGGACGGTACAGGCGCCCTCGACCTGTTCCTTGAAGTCGTCGACCTTAAATGGGAGGCAAAGGACGCCACCACCGTAACCATCACCGCCGAAGACGAGTCACATGACATGAAGCTCAAGGACGGCAAGCTCATCCTCGAAGAGGATGACGGCAATCTTGTCTTTACCAAGTCCGACAAGGATCTGTCCGGCACGGTGAAGAAGGATCGCGAGGCGGCCGAGAAGGAAGAAGAGATCGACGAGGCCGTCGAAGACGACGACGTCCAGAAGATTGAAATCTCCCCCGCCGTCACCGTTGCCGATGACGACCTGTGCACCATCACCGTCACCGAGAAGTTCAAGGACGAGTGGGGCGACATCGGCTTTGTCGTCAACATCACCAACAAGAGCGACAAGGACCTGACCTTCTACGCTCCTTCCGGCAAGACCAACGTCAACGGCACCATGAAGGAACCCTGGTTCTCGGCTCACCTGATGCCCGGCACCAACGCCACTGAGGAATTCACGTTCTCGAACGGCGAGCTTGACAGCCTTGACGACCTAGCCAACACGACCATCGGCATCGACGCCTACCTGACCGATTCCTACGAGGACGTTGCCTCCTACAGCGCGACCATCGCGTAACGGCACGTAACATCAGCCGCGGATTGGCGGACACATCCGCGCACATGCCAAGCGGGGCCGCAGGAAATAATCCTGCGGCCCCGCCGTCTTGCGCCGACAGCGCTGCCCATACAAACAGGCCGCCCGCCGTTTTTAGATGCGAAACGGTGGGCGGCCTATCTTTGCGACGCCGGAACACGGGTGAGCGCGTCGATTACGGGCGCTCCATGTTGGGAACGATGCTGCCCTCAGTCACCGCATGCACGGCCAGGCGCATGATGTTGTCGTAGCCGGTCTTGCTCAGGATCTCCGAGATGCGGCGCTTGATGGTGCCCTCGCTCATAAACAGCTCGGCCGCGATCTCGCGACGACTTTTGCCCTCGCAGGCAAGGCGCAAAATCGACAGCTCGACATCGTCGAGGGCTGCCGTGCCCGAAAAAATGCTCTCGGGCGGCTTGGGAAACGTGCAGTAGCCAGCCAACGTGGAGCGCATCACGGCGAACAGCTCGTCGATACCGACGTTCTTGTACACAAAGCTATCGACGCCCGCCTCGCGGGCCTGATCGACAAAGGTAATCTCGGGCATGCCTGTCATGATAATGATGCGACACTCAGGCAGCTGCTCCTTAATGCGTGCCGCCGCCACGATGCCGTTTGAATCGTGTTCGGTGCACACGTCCATCAGTATCATGTCCGGGCGCTCCTTGAGCGCGACACCCAAGGCCTCGGAGGCATCGGCGATCGCGGTAACGACGGTCATATCGGGCTGGTCGCCAACGGAGCGCGCCAGGCTCTCGCGCAGGATGGCCTGATCTTCGACAATTAACACGCGGATCATGAGTTTCTCCTTTGGGACGTGTCGTTGGCGTTAAGCGGAATGGATACCGTAAGCGTAAAGGGCGGGGTGGCGTGGACCTCGAGGCTGCCACCCAGATCTTGCGCGACATGCCTCATGCCTGGAACACCCGTTCCCTCGCGATACGATACGGGGGCCGGGGACCCGTCGTTAGAAATCGTCATGCGCGCGACGGCGTCAGCATCCGTCCCCTCCTGCCACAAGCGCACATGGACCCGATGCGCCTGCGCATGCTTGGTGGCATTGGTCGAGGC
>RKAY01000120.1 GCA_014846205.1 Collinsella aerofaciens
TCGACCAAGAAGGAGGCGTAAGTGCCATGGGTAAGCCCGGTGCTTTTCTTGATATCGATCGCGTGACCCACGAGCTGCGCCCCGTGGAGGAGCGCAGCCATGATTTTGATCCGCTGTACGTTGAGCTCGATGACGATGCACGTCGCGCCCAGGCGAGCCGCTGCATGATGTGCGGCGTGGCGTTTTGCCAGATAGGCGCGAGCTTTGGCAAGGCACGCCCGAGCGGCTGCCCGCTGCATAACCTGATTCCCGAGTGGAATGAGCTGGTGTACCGCGGCCGCTGGGACGAGGCTGCCGAGCGCCTGTCGCTCACCTCGCCCATGCCCGAGTTCACGAGTCGCGTGTGCCCGGCGCTGTGCGAGGCCGCGTGCAACCTGGGTTCGGTCGATGGCCAGCCCACGACGATCCATGACAACGAGCGTGCGATCAGCGACCATGAGTGGGCAAATGGCGGCCCGCGTCGCTTTGAGTCGGCAGGGGAGGGCGCACCCACGGTTGCCGTGGTGGGCTCCGGTCCTGCTGGTCTGGTGGCAGCATGGGAGCTTGCGCGTCGTGGCGCCCGCGTGACGGTGTTTGAGCGAGACGACCGCCCGGGCGGTCTGCTTATGTACGGCATTCCCAACATGAAGCTCGAGAAGTCCGTGGTCGAGCGTCGCGTGGCGCTCATGCGCGAGCTGGGCATTGTGTTTGAGCTGGATGCCGATGTGAACGATCCCAAGGTTGCCGCCAAGCTCGATGACTTTGACGCCGTCGTGGTGGCTGCCGGCGCTCGTGCGCCCCGCGGTCTTTCGGCTGCGAACGTGGATGCTCCGGGCGTGGTGTACGCGGTGGACTACCTGACGGCTTCGACCGTCTCGGTGCTCGATGGTGGCAAGCCCGCGGTGAACGCGCGCGGTCTGGACGTCGTGGTCATTGGCGGCGGCGATACCGGCAACGACTGCGTGGGTACCGCCGTGCGCCAGGGCGCGCGCAGCGTGCGCCAGTTTGAGTTCTTGCCGGCTGCGCCCGATAAGCGCACGGCGAGCAACCCCTGGCCGCAGTGGCCAAACGTTAAGAAGACCGACTACGGCCAGCAGGAGGCTATCGCTGCGATGGGTGGCGAGATGCGTGCCTGGGGCGTGGATACGCTCGAGGTGCTGCTGGACAAGAAGGGTGCGGCTGCGGGTCTGCGCGTGGTCGATCTGGACTGGTCGACGGGAAAGCCCGAGCGCATCGCGGGCTCCGAGCACGAGGTGCCGGCGCAGCTGGTGCTCATCGCCTGCGGCTTTACGGGTCCCGAGCATGGCGTGTTCGATGCGGTGGGCGTGCCTGTTGCCACCGCTGATCGTCCGCTGCCGGTGATGGCTGCCGAGGGCTCGCACCTCGCGGCTCGCACGGAGGGTGTTGCCGCGGATGCCGCGCCGGTGTATGTGGCGGGTGACGCCCGCAACGGCAGCTCGCTCGTTGTGAGTGCCATGGCCGATGCCCTGGCCTGCGCTGCCGAAGTCGCCGAGGCACTGGAGCTGTAAAGTAGTCATTCAAGAACGTCCCCAACGACTAGTCATTGGGGACGTTCTTTTTTAGTCATTGGGGACGTTCTTTTTTGTCTAGTCGTTGGGGACACTCTTTGCGAGCGATTTGCTCGTTTATCGACGTACGGGTGTTCATTTGTCGACTTCTTGGGCTGTGGTTACCTGTTGTTTCTGTGGTGGCTGCGTGCATCTGGCTCAAATGAGCGGGTTGGCTGTCTATGTCTACCTGCGGTTTCGTTGCAGTGCGCTCATTCGGTCAAGTGTCCCGTCAAGTGTTTGGTTAGCATCTGGTTTGCAGTCGAAGGCCTATTTTGCCCGCGCTTGCCTCGGTTGCTCGCCCTCCTCGTAAGCTCAAATTGAGGTCCATCAGTTTGAGGAGGATGCTATGACTGACCAAATTTATGACCGAGCAGAGCTGGCCGAAGCCGTCGGCAACGATATTGCCGACATGGCTCACTTTTGGATGCTGCGGAAGTTTCAATTCCTGGAGCCGGCGCGCGAGCAGTTCGAGATTATCGTCGATCCGTGGCTCAGCTATTGCGAGGAACCTTCTCAAAACGAAATCATGGCCTACAACATGGCGTTTACCGATTGGCTGCTGTTTGAGCGCCCCTATTACCACGGTAAGACGCTGTTGGAGCTGTATGTGGACGAGCCGCCAGCGTCAATTTCTCCTGCTTCGCTCGGGCGACTTAAGCAGGTGCGTGACACGCAGTATTTCTCGCGCTTTGGCATTTTGGACAAGGATCCCGCGACTGGCATGGTCGTGCTGAAGGACACGCGCACCGACCATCGCTTTGACGTCTACGACCCACATATCGTGCAAAAGGAACATTGGAGCGACGGCGCGATTGCGGTACGCCTCGTCTGCGCTGACGATGTCTGGCTGACGGCGGGGCAGCTCTACCTGTATGACATCGCGTGCCTGAGCGATACGGCGGTCGACGGGCCGGGCGCGGTGCATCCCGAGGACCTACAGGACGGTTTCGACACCTCGTGCATCAGCTTCTTTTTGCGCCTGGTCCGCGACATCATGGGCGCCCAGGGGCGGTACGTGAAGTCGCTCAACATCTACGAGCAGGAGTGGGAGTAGGGGAGGTGGGCAGTTGTCGCCTGCCTTGCCTTCTGCCTTTATGTCTTTATCTGTAACGTTTAGGGACAAAAAACCGGTCTACCTGTTACAGATCGAGACGAACGCTTGGACGCGGTGCCGAAAGATCTCGATCTGTAACATCTAGCGGCCAAAAATCGGTCTTCTTGTTACAGATCAAGACATTTGTCAGCGGAGGCAACGGTGACGACGTCCCATTTGTCCGATGTGGCTGGTGGTGATGAAAGTGTCTAACACCGTTCTCAAACACAAGCATACGACTCGCAACACGTTGGCGCGGAACAGGATGCTCGCGCGGCTCACGGAGGCGACTGAGCAAGGTGCACTGCTCGCAACGCATGACAATACCGAGCTCATGTGGCTGCGACGCCATGTTGGAACCGACGATATCGCGGAGTCCGAGCCGTACCTGTTCTGTTTCCAGCATGATTGGGATGCATTGACGCCGGCGGATCGAGCGCTGCGGACTATTAAGGGCCTTGCGGAGTTTCATCCCGATTGGGCGTTTTGGGGCTATGACGCGGCGCTTTTGTGGGGTCTGGAGGTGCCGAATGATCTGCTCGGGCCGCGTTTTCTTGTTAAGACGGGTTGTTCG
Source organism: Collinsella aerofaciens (assembly GCA_014846205.1). The sequence goes on from RKAY01000120.1 coordinate 3,218, forward strand.
GTGACGTTGAGCGGCGGGTGCAGGTTGTTGCGCCCGCAGATGGCGGGCGCGCTCGAGCGTGTTGATGGCGTGCGGGTGACGTCGTTTTGGCGCACGGCGGAGGATTGCTTGCTGCGTGCGCCGTTCTCCTACGGGTTGGCGATTGCCGATTCCGCGCTGCGGGCGAAAGGCGTAACACGTGGGGATTTGTGCGAGCGCCTCCGTGCCGATTGCGAGGGCAGGCGAGGGTATCGCAGGGCACAGGTGATTGCGTCGTATGCGGACGGGTTGTCCGAAAACGGCGGCGAGTCTCGGTTCCGGGCGTTCTTTATTGCGTACGGCTTTCCGGTTCCGGAGCTGCAGGTGGAGTTTCGCGACCCGCTCGATCCGACCAGTGTGTTTCGCGTCGACTATTTTTGGCGGCTCGAGGACGGGACGTGCGTGATTGGCGAGCTCGATGGAAAGGGAAAGTATACCCTGCAGGATGGTGGGGATCGGGAGTCGGTCGACCCATTCGTGGCAGAACGTCAGCGGGAGTCCCATCTGACGATGCTCGGCCACAAGGTGCTTCGGTTTACGTTTGATGAGCTCAAGAATCCGGGGAAGCTGGCTGAGAAGATGAGACTGGCGGGCATTCCGCAGCGGGCCGATTTGGCTGAGCAATGGAGGCGGCAGTGGTATGGGCGCTGAGGGGCGCAACTGACGCGGATGTGGTTGTTCCTGCCGAGTTTGTCTCGATCTGTAACAACAAGGGGCCGCTTGGCCTCGCAAATGTTACAGATCGAGACAGAAGGTTGGCTGCCGCTAAAAGATCTCAATCTGTAACATCTAGAGGCTCAAAACCTGTCTACTTGTTACAGATTTAGACGTTTGATGACAGTGCTGGAGAATATCTCGATCTGTAACATCTAACGGCCAAAATTCGACCCAACTGTTACAGATCGAGACGTTCGGCACACACGGCTGGAGCATCGCCGTACTGGCCTCTCTATCCTCACATCCTCCTTTTTCTCCGTTAACCGATATGTTCGACTTTAGTCGCTGCATTAGGTGATAATGGACAAATGTTCAAGTTAATCGTGAGGGAGGAGCTCGATATGACGACTACCGATCGTCCCACGTTGTTTATCAATGCGACCGTTCTGGATGGCTCGGAGCATATGGAGCCGCAGCCCGATATGGCCGTAGCCGTCGAGCGCGGTGTCATCACTTGGATTGGTCCGAGCGCCGTGGCGCAGGCGCCGGCGGGTGCCGAGGTCATCGACCTGGGCGGTGCGTATCTCATGCCGGGCCTCATCAATATGCACGTGCATCTGTGCGGTTCGGGCAAGCCGGTTTCGGCGGGCGATGCGGGCGCGCTGATGAAGAAGCTCGATAATCCGGTGGGCCGCGCCATCGTTCGCCACATCCTCAAAGGCAGTGCCCAGCAACAGTTGGCAAGTGGCGTGACTACGGTGCGCGGTGCGGGTGACCCGCTGTTCGCCGACATCGCCGTGCGCAACGCCATCGACGCCGGCAAGTATCAGGGTCCGCGCCTGGTAGCGCCGGGAACGGGCGTCACGGTGCCGGGTGGTCACGGCGCGGGGCTGTTCGCGCAGGTCGCCAATACCCCCGGCGAGGCGGCCGAACAGGTGCGCGATCTATATGCGCGCGGCGCCGACGTCATCAAGCTGTTCGTGACGGGCGGCGTGTTCGATGCGACCGAAGTGGGCGAGCCGGGCGTGCTGCGCATGCCGCTCGATGTCGCCGCGGCGGCGTGCAAGGCGGCGCACGAGGTTGACCTTCCGGTCATGGCCCATGTCGAGAGTACCGAAGGTGTGAAGGCCGCGCTTCAGGCCGGCGTCGACACAATCGAGCACGGCGCTCCGCTGACGCCTGAGATTCTGGAGCTGTACCGCGGCGCCGCGGGGACACGGCTCGAGGGACGCGCGCCGAGCGTGACCTGCACGATTAGTCCGGCGCTGCCGTTTGTGTTGCTCGATCCGGAAAAGACCCATTCGACCGACACACAAAAGAAGAACGGCGACATCGTGTGCTCGGGCATTATCGAGAGTGCTCGCGCCGCACTGGAAGCCGGTATCAAGGTGGGCCTGGGCACGGACTCGAGCTGCCCGTTCGTGACCCAGTACGACATGTGGCGTGAGGTGGCCTATTTTGCCAAGTACGTGGGCGTGAGCAATGCCTTCGCACTGCATACGGCCACGCAGGTCAATGCCGAGCTGCTGGGGCTGGGCGGCGAGACCGGAACGATCGAGTGCGGCAAGACGGCCGACATCCTGGTGACGTGCAAGAATCCGCTCGATGACCTATGCGCTCTGCGTGAGCCGATGCATGTGATGTGCCGTGGCGATCTGGTGCGCAAGCTCAAGGTGAAGCGCATTCCCGAGGTTGACGCCGAGCTCGACGCGATTATGGCCATGCCGGCAGAAGCCCTGGCAGAGGAGCTCGCTCGCGATGGCGTTGCTTAGGTGCTGGCGCGACGGGGCGACAGCTTCATCGAATGATGTCGCCCCATGCAAAAAGCCGAGGTCTCAACACGAGGCCTCGGCTTTTAGTATTCCTATGGTGTAGCTGCTAGGAGCGCGTTTCCATCTTAGCGTGGCACTTGGGGCAGGTGACGCGGATTTTGCCCTTGCCCTTGGGGACGGACAGCATCTGGCCGCAGTTGGGGCACTTGAGGTAGGCCGTGGTCTTGCGGCCCTTCCACATCTTCTTTGCCGTGCGCTTGGCACGCTCAAAGTCTTTCTTGCTCGTTCCAGCTGCGCGCGAGGCGCTGGCCGCTGCAGTTCCGCCGCCCAGGCTGGCCACGAACTTGCCCAGGCAGGGGACGTTGGCAGTCGCGGCAACGAAGGCATCATTTTCCTTGCGGCGGGCGTCGATGTTTTTGGACAGGCCGCGCAGCACGCCGAGTGCGATTACGGCGATGGCGATCCAGCTGAGCCACTGGATACGGGCCATCGATCCGACCATCGCGAAAATAATTCCTATGAAGCCCAGCACGATGGTGAGTTCGTCGGCGCCGTTGCGACCCTTCATAAAGTCATTCATGCGAATTGCCTTTCGTTCGATATGCTGCACGCCTTTATACCCCTTTTGGTGCATTGGGGACGGGTTAATCTGCACCAAGGTGGTGCAAACGTACCTGTCCCCCTTGCACCAATTACTTGGCGAGCTTCTCGACGACGCGTTCGATCTCGGCGAGCTTGGCGGCTTTGAGCTCCTCGTCGCCCGATTCGATGGCCGACGCGACGCATCCCTCGATGTGAGCCTTGAGCACATCGGCGTTGATGCGGGCGATGAGCGCCTGCGTGGCCATGAGCTGCGTGGAGATGTCGACGCAGTAACGGTCCTCCTCCACCATTCGCAGGATGCCGTCGATTTGCCCGCGTGCCGTCTTGAGCATGCGGGTCACCGATTTGTGGTCTGCCATCATGGCGGGTCCTCGTTTCTGGTCGATGGGGTCGAATGCCTCTGGTGGCTGCTACGCGGCGGTTACGGACAGGGCATGGAACTTCTCGCCCGCACCCTCGACGGCGGCGGCGAGCTGCTCGGCGGTCACGGTGTCGGCGCACTCTACCTGGACGGTCTGGGTCTCGTGATCGGCGTCGGCATCGGTCACGCCTGCTACGCTGAGCAGCGCGGTCTCGACAGTAGCGTCGCAGTGGCCGCACATGAGGCCGGAAGTCTTAATTGTGAAACGCATGGATATTCCTCTCTGTTGTGTCGGCTTTCCCAGGCACCCGACCTTGACCTTCAAACCGTCGCTCGCGTACCAAAGTACGCGTCGCTCCTCTTTCAGGTCAATCTCGGGCACCTGGAAAACCCGTTCTAAATGGACTTAATGGTGAGCCTATTTTGCCACTTTGGATCTAAAAGTTCGCAGGCGCAGGGCATTGCTTACGACGCAGACACTCGACAGGCTCATGGCCGCGGCGCCAAACATCGGCGAGAGCTGCCAGCCGGTGAGGGGGAAGAACACACCAGCGGCGAGCGGAATGCCGATGCCGTTGTAGAACAGCGCCCAGAACAGATCCTGCTTGATGTTGCGAATCGTGGCGCGCGAAAGCTCGATGGCGTGGGCGACGTCCATGAGGTCGCTGCGCATGAGCACCACGTCGGCGCCCTCCTTGGCGATGTCGGCGCCGGTGCCGATAGCGAGGCCAACGTCGGCGCGCGCCAGGGCGGGGGAGTCGTTGATGCCGTCGCCCACCATGGCGACCTTGCTGCCCGCATCCTGCAGTTCGCGCACGTGGCGTTCCTTGTCGGCGGGCAGGACGTCGGCGATAACTTGCTCGCTGGTGAGTCCCACGCGGCGGGCGATGGCCTCGGCCGTCACGCGGTTGTCGCCGGTGAGCATGCGCACATCGACGCCGAGCGAGCGCAGCGCGGTAACGGCCTCGGCACTTGTCTCCTTAACCTCGTCGGCCACGGCGACGATACCGGCAAGCTCACCGTTTTTGGCAAAGAACAGCGGCGTCTTGCCCTCGGCGGCAAATCGCTCCGCAAGTCCTGCGGGCACGGTGATACCCAGCTCGCTCATCAGGCGCACGTTGCCGGCTGCGATGACATTCTGCCCCTCGCGTGCCGTAACGCCTCGCCCGGGCACGGCGGCAAAGTCCTCGACCATGCGTGCGACGATTCCGCGCGTCTCGCACTCGGCCATAATCGCCTCGGCCAGTGGGTGTTCGCTCTGGCGTTCCAGCGCGGCGGCCAGCTTGAGCAGCGCCTTTTCGCTCATGGCGGGCGAGCCGTCAGTGCGCGTGGCCACCACGATATCGGTCACAGCCGGTTTGCCGCGGGTGACGGTGCCGGTCTTATCGAGCACCACGGTGCCCACGTTGCGCAGATTCTCCAGCGCCTCGGCGCTCTTAAACAGAATGCCCATCTCGGCGCCCTTGCCGGTGCCAACCATAATGGCGACGGGCGTGGCCAGGCCCAGCGCGCACGGGCAGCTGATCACCAGCACGGCCACGGCGGAGGTGAGCGCCTCGTTTACGCTGCCGGTCAGCGCCATCCACGCCACAAAGGTCACGGCCGAGATCGCAAACACCACGGGCACAAACACGCCGGCGACTTTATCGGCCATACGGGCGATGGGCGCCTTGGTGGCGTTGGCGTCCTCGACGAGCTGGATGATCTTGGCGAGCGACGTGTCAGCGCCCACGCGCGTGGCGCGGAAGGTAAACGAGCCCGTGCGGTTGACCGTGGCCGCGTTGACAGTGTCGCCGGCGGTCTTTTCCACGGGTATGGACTCGCCGGTGAGCGCGCTCTCGTCCACGGCCGAGCTACCCTCGAGTACCACGCCGTCGACAGGGATAGACTCGCCGGGGCGCACGCGCAGCACCTGGCCGGGAAGAATGGCGTCGACGTCCACAGCGGTCTCGGTGCCGTCGTCGGCCACGATGGTCGCGGTCTTGGGCGCCAGGTCAATGAGCGCCTCGATGGCTCCGCCGGTTTTGGATTTGCTGCGCGTCTCGAGGTATTTGCCCACGGTGACGAGCGACAGGATCGTGCCGGCGCTCTCAAAATACAGGTTGTCCATGCCCGTCATCATGGCGTCGTGGATCTGACCTGCGGCTAGCTGGTCGGCCATGATGAACATGGCGTAGAGCGACCAGGCAATGGAAGCGGTGGCGCCCACGGCGATGAGCGCGTCCATGGTGGGCGCGCCGTGTACGAGCGACTTGAAGCCGTTGATAAAGTACGCGTCGTTGACGTAGACGATGGGGATGAGCAGGACAAGCTCGGTGAGGGCGAGCGTCATACTGTGGGTGTGGTCGGTGAAGACGCTGGGCAGCGGCCAGCCGAGCATATGTCCCATGCCTATGTAGAACAGCGGAATGAGAAAGATGATTGAGATGATGAGACGGGTGCGCATGGCGGAGGCGGTGGCCTCCAGCTTTTTGGTCGGTGACTCCATATGGGTGGCGCCGGACCTGGCTTGTGCGCTGCCGTTTGGGGCGGTTTCGGTGCCCGTACTGACGGGCGAGGCCGAATAACCCGCGCGGTCGACGGCGGTGCAGATATCGTCGGGGGAGACCTGTGTGGGGTCATAGTCGACCATCATGGAACCGGCGAGCAGGTTGACGGCGACGCTTTGGACGCCGTCGAGCTTGCTGACGGCGCGGTCCACGTGCGCCTGGCAAGCGGCGCATGTCATGCCGCCCACGTCGAACTTATCTTGAGCCATGGCTTCTCCTTTCTGTGGCGTAGCGTTGGAAATGTTTACCTGCCGATACTATACACCCATACCCCCTGGGGGTGTCTAGTACAGAAAGAAATGTTTGACATTTCGCTACAGATGAGGGTAGTTGGTTGACCGATGGACCGTCCCAGCCAATCATCTCAATCTGTAACATCTGGACCGGTTTTTGAACCATAGCTGTTACAGATTTAGACAAACATTTCAGCCGAAAACTAACGTCTCGATCTGTAACAACTAGACCCCGTTTTACCGAGTATTTGCTGCAGATCAAGACAAACAGTTGGCGGGAAACTCAATGTCTCAATCTGTAACATCCAGCAGCAAATATGACCCCTTACTGTTACAGATCGAGACAAACCGTCCGCGGTCAACTCAAATGTCTTGATCTGTAACATCTGGGCCGGTTTTTAACCCCTTACTGTTACAGATTGAGATGTTGTCTCGCGGGGTTGGGGTTTGTCTCGTTCTGTAACATCTAGACCTGTGTCTGCCGAGCTAGTGTTACAGATCGAGACAATTGCCGGGGAGGGGGTCCCGTCACGGCAAGACGCCCGCTCCCTAGATGCAGAACCCGGGGATCACGCAGGTTCGCTTCTTGGGGCTGTCCGCAGGCGTCGCGTACGTAAAGACGTCGCCGTCGTGCCCCACGCGATTCATATAGAGTGTGCCTTCGCTCTTCGATGTGTCGGGACTCACCGTTCGTTGCCACCAACAGGTGTCCTTGCCCTTCCACTGGCGAACCAACGTCTCGTTCGTGGAATACGGACTCACTTTAAGCTCGCGGAACAGTTGGTACTCCTTGCCCTCGCCGTTGTAGATGTCGGCCAAAAAGTGATAGTCCTCGGCAAACGAATCGGGCGGTTGTGTACCGCACAGCTCGACCATGGCGGGCAGCCAAAGGGTTGCGGACAACTCGCTCAGACACGATGCGCTTCTGGCGGCGCCAACGTTATTCGAGATCTTTTTGACAGACTTGATGAGCGCGCGCAACTCCTTGGGCAGCAGCTTAAGGCCGTCGCTGTCGAGCCATTCCCGCAGCTCGCAATCTGCCCAGCCGGCGCTCGGCGGTTCAGCCGCAGCACCGCGCTCGGCAATGCCGGCATTGAACATAAACGTCAGTCCGGCCTTGCCCGTCCCGTCCAGAAGCTCGTCGTGACGGATGCCCACAAGCTGCGCGCCGACGTGCAGCCCGTTGGCGAGCCTCACGCGCTTGGTGCACGGATAGGGGATATGCCCATCGGCATCGAGCAGATGATAGCGCTTGGCAATCTCGCGTGCCTCGCTACGGGTTCCGGCGGCCTTAATCTTAAGCGAAATCTCCTGCAGCTGATCCCAGGTGTAGTCGTCAAGAGAGCTGCGGATGCCATCGAGGTAGTCGGGGATGCCAAAGCCACGGGTCGCCGCGCCAATGACGCCGAGCCCCGCAACGACTGCAACGACGCCGCCGATAATAAAGCGACGGCGGGTCATGGCATCGTGACGGGCCTGCTCCAGGATCTCTCGTGCGCGCTCGCCGGCGACGTCGACCTTAAGGTGCGTACCGGAGTCGATGTCGATTACGGCGTCATTGCCCGCGCCCTCGCGGTCCTCAGATTCTGCAGCGGGGAGGTATGTCGAGAGCACCTCGAGCATCTGCTGCTCGGTAGGGCGATCGCCCTGTTCGACCGAGATGCCTTTCATGATGATCTGGATAAGCGCTTTGTCGCCCTCGCAGCGCGGCTCGAGCGGTGCCGGTTTGGTCTTGGTCTTTATGAGGTAGAACGAGCCGGTCGCCGCGGCACCCGTCGACTCAACATCGAACGGTTTGCGACCGCTGTAGAGCTGGTACAGAATGCTCGAAAGCGCATAGACATCAATCGCGGGCGAGCGGCGAAGGGCCGCGATGCCTTCGATATCCTGCGTGAGCATTTCGGGCGCGGCATATGCGGGTGTGGCAAAGCGCCAAATGTCGGCGCGCCGGGTGATTGTGTCGTCGCCGAGTGCCATGGTCGCGGAGCCCATGTCGATGAGGCAGGGGTCAAAGGAGCAATCGGCAATCTGCTGCTCGAGCGTTCGGCTGGTGGTGCGGAACATGATATTGGCAGGCGACAGGTCGCGATGGACGACCGGATTCACGAGCCCCTGGGTCATCAAGAGCGCGCGAAGCACGGCGTTTCCGACAGCGGCGACCATCTGGGTGGTCAGACCGCCCGAGGCGTCGTGCGGAAGCAGAGGCAGCGCCTGCTTGAGCGAGGTGCCCTCGACCCACTCCATGAGGATAAGCGGGTCGTCTTCGCACGATCCGTAGCCATAGACGCGCGGAAATCCGCGCAGGTGCGAGACGGTACACAGATGACGGTACTCCTCGAACAGCGCGGCGGTGTTGGCCAGGTGCGCGGCCGATTGCTCGGCGGAG
>RKAY01000133.1 GCA_014846205.1 Collinsella aerofaciens
GCTGCGTCGCGCCCAGCTCGTCATCGACCGCTTTGGCTTGCCGGCCGACGAGGCGCCCTTCTCGCTCTCGCGCGGTCAGCGCCAGATGGTGGCACTCGCCTCCGTCGTGGTCGTAGAGCCCAAAATCGTGGTACTCGACGAGCCCACGAGCGGCCTTGACTACCGCGAGTGCATGACCGTCATGGAAACCGTGCGCACCATGGCCGAGCGCGGCTGCGCCGTCATCATGGTCTGCCACGACATGGAAGTCGTTTCCGACTTTGCCGAGCGCATCGTGGTGATGGCCAACGGTTGCATCCTCGAGCGCGGTCGCACGCACGAGTTGTTCTCGAACATCGAGCTCATGCAGCGAGCCTACGTTGAGCCACCCCAGGTCATAGAGCTTTCTCGTCGCCTGGCATCCTCCGTCTCTCCCGCCTTTGCACAGGTGAGCGAGGTCACCGATATCGTTCGCATTACCGAGGAGATGGTCCACCGTGGTTAACGTCATCGACTATATGCCGGGTGACACGCTGCTGCACCGCTTGAACCCGGTCGTCAAACTGGGCCTTGCCGCCGCCATCATCATCGGCATCTTCCTGTCCGACACCTACGTGGCGCTGTTGGGTTTTTTGGCGCTCACCCTTGCACTGGGCGCCTACGCCGGCGTCGTCGACCGCCTGCTCTCGCTGCTCAAGCTGCTGATTCCGCTCGCGCTCATCATGTTGGTGCTTCAGCTAGCCTTTATGCACGACGGCAACATGGTGTGGGGCTTTATCACCGACACGGGCCTCATTACCGGATCGAAGGCCTGCCTACGCCTGCTGGGCGTGGCGCTGCCACTCATCCTCATGCTTATGGTGACCAAGCTCAACGACCTCGCCAACGCCTGCGTCGAGGTGCTGCACGTGCCATATCGCTATGCCTTCACCTTTACCACGGCGCTGCGCTTTGTCCCGGTATTTGGCCAGGAAATGAACGCCATCATGGAGGCGCAGACTGCACGCGGTGTCGAATACGACACTAAGAATCCCATCAAGAAACTCAAGCTCATGCTGCCGCTGTGCGTGCCACTGCTTATCTCGAGCGTGGGCAAGACCGATGCCACCGCGCTCGCCGCCGAGCAGCGCGGCTTCTATCTGCGCACGCGTGCAAGTTCGTATAAGCGCTATCCCGTCAAGGGCTTGGACATTGCCGTACTTATCGTCAGCATCGCCCTCATCGTTCTCGGCTTCCTGTTCTAACCCATCGCCATCGGAAACCGACAAACGAAAAAGGCCCCGGCTCGCATCAAACGAGCCGGGGCCTCACTGTTTCCCCAGATAAAACCTACCAAAACAAACCTGTCCCTTATTGGCAGGTCGAAAGTTATAAGCGGTAGGAGGCGCCACTGCGGATGATGGATTCGCGCACCAAGACGTCCATGGCGTCAAGGGTGATCTCGGGCATCTCGCGGTACTTCTGCAGCACCGAGAGCTCTGTACAGGCCAGGATGACGCGATCGCAGCCGCTACGGGCGAACTCCCACATCACGCGGTCGAACTTGTCCATATCGGGCTCGCGTCCAGCCTTCACGTCATCATAAATCAGCGACATTACATCGGCCTGGCGCTTCTCGCTGGGATAGACGACCTCGACGCCCGCAGCCTCACACTCGCGCCCATAGACGCCGGCACCCACGGTGCCGTCGGTGCCCATGATGCCGATCTTGCGCACCGGCTCGGACGGCATGCTCAGGTTGGGATCGAACTCGCACTCCCCCATCACCGCGCCCGCCAGGGCATAGCGCACCGACTCACGCGGCATGTGGATAATCGGCACCTTGGTAAACGACTGAATCTGATCGTAGAAGTAGTGCGACGTGTTGCAGGGAATGGCAATGTGCGTGCAGCCCAGCGTCTCGAGTGCCTGAGCGCACTCCTTCATGGTCGCCAGCAACTCGGCATGCTCGCCGGTCTTGATGGCCAGCGTACGGTCGGGCATGGTCGACTTGGAAAGCACCACCATGTCGATATGCTCCTGATCACAGGTAGCAGCCGTATGACGCACGACCTGGTCGTAGTAATACGACGTAGCCTCGGCGCCCATGCCGCCGATAACTCCCAGCTTTTCCATCGCCGCCTCCTTGGTGACGCCCACGCAATTGCTCGCATCATACCCGCGCCCGTCCGATGCAAACCGGGCGGGCGCCGCGCTCATCTACTTGTAATACGTCTTGAACAGCTTAAAGTGACGCAGCTTGGTGTGCCACATGCGCAACCAGCGGTTAAAGACAAAATCACCCTTCATAAACGAAGGATCGGCAGCCTTGCCCTCCTTGGCCAGACGATGTGCCTTCGCACGCAGCTCGGGGTCCTTGACATACTTGTCAACGACGCCCATGGGGACGACCATCCACAGGGCCTCGTCCTGCGCCGTCACAAATTCCGGCTCAAACGGACGGTTATAGACGTACTCATCCACCACGTATTTAGCAACGTTAAAGCCACTATTGGTGACATAGTAATTACTGCGGCCCTGACGCGTGTTGAAGTCGAAGAACTTAAACGAGCCATCGCGCTCGTCGTATTTGACGTCGAAGTTGGAGAAGCCCGTAAACTTAAGGTCCTCAAGCAGCTTGCGCACGCCATCCATGAGCTCGTCGTTGGGCTCAGTGATGATGCAGGCGTGGTTGCCGACACCATGGGGCTGATGCTCCTCGAGCAGCACGTGGCCCAGGCACATCATGCGAACCTTGCCGTTGCGGTCGGAATAACTGGTAAGCACGCGCATGTACTCGTCGTTGCCGGGCACGCGGTCCTGCAAGATGAGGTCATCGGTGTAGCCACTGGCGTACACATCGCGAATGACCTGCTCCAGCTCGGCGCGATCGGCAATCTCGTAAGCCTTCTTTTGGCCCTCGAACTCGTGCTCCCACCACATGATGCCGTCAGAGGGCTTCAGAATCATCGGGAAGGGGAAGTCGATCTGGTCGAGCACCTCGGCGGGAGCCTCGCCCTGGGCGTTGAGCATCGCCATGGTAAAGGTAAACGTGTGCGGATAGGGCACACCGTGCTTCTCGCACAGCTCGTAGAAGATCTCCTTCTTCTGGCACTGCTCGAGCATGCTGTAGGGCGCATAGGGCGCAATGACGTTCGAGGCAAGCTGACCGGCGTCCTGAGCCTGCGCGGCAAGCGCGACGTAGTTGTCGCCGCAGCCCATGAGAATAATCTTCTTATCAGGATTGGCCCGTGCGACGCCGTTAACGGTCTCGATCATGACCGGCATGGTATCGATATTCACGTTGGGCGTGTAATCGATAATTTGGCTGCGATACGCGGGGCCGGTCTGGTACTTGCCAAAGACCAGGCTCTTAACCTGATACTCCTCGTAGAAAGCGCGCGCCACCGAATACGCGTTGATGTCGCCGCCGAGCAGCACGGGGATAAACTCGCGCTCTGTAAACTGCAATGCCATGGAAACTTCCTATCTAGAACTGCCCCAGAACGGGCGGTCTCTGAGCAACCGTTCTATTTTAGCGTGCCGAGCCGCCGGCACCCAAAGCTCCACCGTATCTATGGCAATCGGTGCGACCATCCAGCGATGAGACGGCGCTCACCGGTGTATGACACCCGGCAGTGAACCCACCGTTGTTGTAGGATTCAGCATATCGATATCCTCAAGCGAAAGGCGCACGCGTGCCCCAAGACCATCCGACCGACAACCCCATCCTCAACGCCGCAAGGCGCGAACTGACGGAGCGTGCACAAACGACCGCTCCTCTGCGCACGGCAGACGATGCCTACAGCGGGTCCGCCCACATCGTCTCAATCAACACATCGGCGCACAAGGGAACGCGCAAAACACCCATCGCCGATGGGCACGACACCGTAATCGAGCAATTTGGCCTTGCCTCCGACGCGCACGCCGGACATTGGCACCGCCAAGTCTCGTTTTTGGCAGTGGAGTCCATCAATACGGCACGGACACGCGGGCTCGATGTGTGCGAGGGCGACTTTGGAGAGAACTTCACCACCCAGGGTATCAACCTGCTCTCACTCCCCTTGGGCACGCAGCTCAAGCTCGGCAGCGAAGTACTCGTCGAAATCAGCCAGATCGGCAAAGTCTGCCACACCCGCTGTGCCATCTACTATCTCGCCGGCGACTGCATCTTCCCCCACGAGGGCATTTTTGGCGTCGTGCTGCAGGGCGGAGAAGTCCATATCGGTGACGACATACAGGTGGTCAAGCTCGGCGATGGCACCTGTTCCTTCACTCCCGCCGAGGCACTCAAAGAGGTGAAGCAGGCTCGTCGCGAAGGAACCCTGTAGTTGCAAAACCCCACGTGAGGGCAACTTTTACAGCCAAAAACCCTCACAAACAGGGTTCCGTAACGTTAAAGTTGAACTCTATGGTTTCTCAACAATTCGCTATAACTGCAGGTCAAAGCCAAAGCCTCAAGTTTAACTTGACCCTTTGATACCTTTAAGGTTCAAGTTGAGGTCGAAAGCAGTAGTAGAATACACTTCGACCAATAACCTACGATTGATTGCAGAGGGACTGGATGCAGCATTCGAACCATCGCACCGCAGCGCTCATCGCGTCGAAGCCGGCTCGCATTATCACGAGCGCCGCGCTCGCCGTTGCGCTGACGGCCACGCCGATGCTCTCCCCCGTCGCGGCCTATGCCGCCTCGCAGGCAACGCAGGATCAGCTTTCCGCCGCCCAGAAAAAGATCGAGGACGCTACGAGCGCCTACAACGACGCCCGCACCAAGCTCGAGGACCTGCAAAAGCAGATAGACTCCAATGAGGCGAACATCGAAAAGATTGAGGCCGAGCTGCCCGAACAGCAGGCCAAGGCAAGCTCTGCCATGCGCGATCTGTATAAGTACCAGAAGGGCACCAGCCCCATCGTGAGCTTCCTGGTGAACACGCAAAGCCTGGGCGACTTTATCACCACTTGCAAGTACACCAACCAGATCACCAGCTCGAGCGTCGACGAGATCGAAGAACTCAACAAGATGCAGACCGAGCTCGAGCAGAACAAGACTGAACTCGAGCAGGCCAAGTCTCAACTCGAGGGCGAGCAGAAAAATGCCGAGGATGCGCTGGCGCAGGCTCAGCAGCTCCGCAGCGAGGCGCAGGCAAAGGCCGAGCAGGAAAATGCCGCCGAGCTGGCAAAGCTCGAGGCCGACAAAGCCGCTGCCGCCGAGAAGCTCGCGGGTACCGGCGTGAGTGGCAATAACTCCAACAGTCAGGCCACTAACTCCAACACCACCATCGACACCACGGTGAACAACTCCAACAGCGGCAATTCCGATTACGACTCGTTCATTAACGAGTGGACGCGGCGCATCGACAACTACCTTGCCGGCTCCCCCATGGCAGGCCAGGGCTACAACTTTGCCGTTGCCGCCTGGAACACCGGCGTCGATCCTCGCTGGTCTCCCGCCATCGCCTGCATCGAAAGCAGCAAGGGCCTCTATTGTGCCGGCTCCTATAACGCCTGGGGCTGGAGCGCCCGCGGCGGCGGCTGGCGGAGCTTTGGCAGCTGGAGCGAGGGCGCCTCTGCCCACGTCGCCTACCTGGGCGCCAACTATGGCTCCACGCTTACCCCGGCAGCGGCCAAAAAGTACTGCCCGCCCACGTGGCAGGACTGGTACAACAAGGTTGCTTCCCAGATGAACCGCATTTAGGCTCGCAAGCCTCAACTGCAAAGGGCCCCAAACGGGGCCCTTTTTCGTATATCTAGGAGACGACGCCCGTCGCGTTGCCGATAACGACGACAACGAACATAACGGCAAACATAAACCCGAGCGCTTTGAACCATAGTTCGACAAAGGCGCCTCCCCGATACCGATCGAGCACGGGAAAGCGACGCCGAAGCCCGCGGCGGTCGAGCATACCAAACGTAATAAGCAGCACCAAGCCATCGACCATAAAGAAATACTCAAGCGCCAAAAACCACGTTGGATAGTTGCGGTTTTCACCTGTCGGCTGAAACACAGCAAAATGGCTCCCCATCAGGAGCAGCAGCGTCGTCGCATAAACGCATCCATTCCATATGCGCCCCACAGGCTCGGGAATATGCGAGAGCAGGCTTACGCACTTGGACGCCAAGGGCTCGGACGCCGAGGACGAGATAGTCGAATGCTGACTTGTAGAAGGCGAAAGCGCAGGGGCAACCGGTTGCTGCACCCGATGCACTTGCGGCACCGCGGTCCGGGACACGGCGGCGGCAGGAGCCGTTGTGAGCGACGACGCAGGGGCGCACAAGCCGTACGCTGTGCGCGCAGCATTGCCCAACGCCTTTGCACTTGCAAAACGTTTGGCGGGATCGAGCGCCATCGCCATGTAAATCACATCCGTCAGCGGGACGGGAATGCCATGCGCCTCGCATTGCTCGCGCATGTCGCGCCCGGGTTTGGGATCAGCCACCGTCAGGCAGAAGAACAGCAGCGCGCCGAGCGCATAAATATCGCTACGCACACTCGTCTGCCCAAAACCGTACTGTTCGGGCGGCGCATAGGAACGCGTGCCAAACTTAACGGTATCGGCATCGGCACCGTCACGCCAGACACGCGCGATCCCCAGGTCGATAATCACCAGCGACGAGAAGGTCATGCCAGCATCGGGCGCATAGTTCGCGCCCGACACGATGATATTCGAGGGCTTCAGATCGCGGTGAATCACCGGCGCAGCCATCTCCCCCGCCGACGCAAAGCCGGCATGGAGCTCGGCAGCCGCATCGCAAAGGGCGCCAAACAGCTCGCAAGCATAATCGGGCGTCGCGCCCAAACGCCCCACGAGCGCCTCGAGCGTCTCACCTTCGACATATTCCATCACCACATCGAGTTCCTCGCCCGCGCGGCGGCAGTCGACGATCCGGGGTAAGTGTTCAAAACGGCGTCCGGCCTGCTGAGCCGCAAACAGGCGCTCATAGGCCCCGCCAATTTGAGCCGAAGCATCGATGCGCTTGCGGACAAAGGGACCAAGCGAGCCGCCGCCAGAGCCCTCAAAGTACACAAGCTCGGTTGTCTCGACATCGGAGCGCTTGAGCACGCGCTCTACGCGATAGCTATCATCACGCTCGAGCGACGCCAGGTGCCCGGCGAGCGCGGCGGTTAACTCATCATCGGAATATGTTGGGTTCTGAGTATCCATGGCGTCCATCATAGCGCAGGGCGCGGACACCCCATGGCATCCACGCCCTGTTCATTCGCATAGTTGTTTCGGCAACAGCCAACTCAGCCATCGGCCGCTAACTCACCGTCTCCTCGCCAAAGCGATACAGTTCCTCGTTGACCTTTTGCAGGCTGCAGCCGCGATCGATACAAAAGATGACAATCGCATCGCGACGGTCCTTACAGTTGAGGACGCTTACCCCGGCAGCCGTCAGAGCGCGGTTGGTCTCCTTGAGCGTCAACGCCATCGCAAAGGCAATCTGCAGCACCTTATTACGGCTTGGGTGGCGCGCACCGGTAAAAATTTGATAACCAAAGGTCTCGTTGAGGTCGGCCATGCGCACCACGCGCGAACGCTCTAAGCCCTTTTCCTGCAGCAGCTGCTTAAGGTAGTCCGAAAGCGACGGGGCGGCAAAGTCGTGTTCTTTGATATAGCCATCGATGTTTGGCGCGTCGAGGAGCTCATTGAGCAACTCGTCCGTCAGCTTTTTATCGGGCATACGACCTCACCTCCCATACGGCGCAACAGTAGCGACATGCTAGGCCAGCACCCAGCTTGCAGTGGCAGACTTATCAAACATGTTGGCAAAATACAGTGCCTTCTTGATATCGCCGGCAAAGTAGATATTGCCCGCCACGGAGCCACCGGCGGCAAGGGTACCAGACTGCAGCTCATCGGAGCCCTCGCTGTAGTAACCCTGATTCTGTTGAGCCCCGTTGGCGTCCTCGCCCTTCCAGTCGTAGATATTGTAATCTGCGCCCTCATCGCCATTGTTGACGTACGTGACGTGAATGCCCGTCATGGTCGAACCGTCAAAATTTGTGAGGCCGGGCTGAACGGAATCGACAACGACGGAAAGGCCGGCAGCCGTGGTCACCGTCGCACCAACCGCCAGGTCAGTCGTAGACTGCTCTTTCTTCTTCGTCTCTTCCTTCTTGTTGCCATCGCCAGCGTCCTCGGTGACGGTCGCCTTATCGCTACCACAACCGGCAAGAAGACCGGCAGTCCCCAAGGCGACGGTGGCGAATGCGCCCAGTGCAGCGCGACGGCTCAACAGCACTTCGTTTTCGAGCTTTTTCATTATGCATCCTTCCTACGATCCGGCTACCGCGCCGGCACACAGCACATCGTAGGAAGGATTAAAGTTGAATTCATTAGCTGAGAGCTAAGGTTGCCATATAGAAGAGCATGAAGCGCGTGTCCATCGCCGATAACGCCTCGAGGCTTGCCAACATTGATTTGAACTACTGGTTCTACGGCTGCAGCGCCTTGTCTCGATTTCCGACATGACGAATCCGCACGACGTGGTCCATGCGGACGACGACGCTCTCGAGCATGCCCTGCACGCTCGATGCTCACACGAGCTCGACAGAATCCTGGTAGATTCAGGCTAAG
The DNA here is from genome assembly GCA_014846205.1 of Collinsella aerofaciens. The sequence continues at coordinate 8,541 of RKAY01000133.1, forward strand.
AACCGCCCAAGGGTCACATGGGCCCGACCACATTCAACAACCGCAAGGCCATCGTGGGCGGCAATGACACGGCCTGTGACTCAAAGCAGACGAGCACGCGATACGCCGCGACGACGGCGAGGGGCAGGCGGGCTAGCTGACGGCTGGATGAGGCTTGAAACTGCACCAAATAGCACCCCTGACGGCTGCGCAGACGTCTTTCCTGCGCTGCTGCCAGGAATGAGTGCGCCGCCCCAGCGGTGCAGGCTTGGCGTTGGGCGTAATGGCGCGCAGCAAGAACCGGCCTACCCCTCATTGAGATATTGCCTTCGGTCGGCCATGTGCTTTCCGGCGAGGGAACTTCCATGACGCAGTCCGTCCGAAATCGTCTCTCGGAAATAGTCGTCTTTCTCATCGCAGAGATTCTCGAGCTCCACCACTCGCGATGCCAAACGGTCTGAGACCTCGCGCTCTATTACGAGATCGTCTGACAGCTGAGCGTTTTCTTCCGTCAGCCGAGTATTCTTTTCCAGCAGCTGATCTTTCTCATGCGAGTTGTTGGCAACGTAGGCGACAGCCCCAATGGCAGCCGCCCAGGCGACAATCTCCTTCTTATGTTCTTTGACGAGTTGGACGGCTTTCGCTGCGCCCTCCCTAACGATATCGGGAATGGCTTCCACCTTTTCTCGGGTAGCCTGCATGAGAGGCTTCTTTTCCGCATCGTCATGCTCAAGGTCGGTTTCCGTCAGCATTGTCTTCACGTTCTCTTCCTGCTGCTCGTCCTTGAGCTCGAACTCTTCCATTTCAGCCTCCGTTCCTTCCTCTTTAGCGTATTTTACCCCGTGTTTTAGGCCGATTACTCAGTTGCCAGCTGATTTGTGACCGCAGCGGATAATGCACTCGCAAGTTGACCTATGTCCTGCCAGGAGGTCCAGTGGAGTCTATTGCAGTGACGCTCATCGGCGTCACTGCAACACCGATCGGAGTGGCCGAGTCCAACTCGCGCAGCCGCGCGGTTATGGAGCTCAAGATGGACGAGCTCGCATCGAGCGAGCCTACAAACTCGAGCAGGAAATGGCCGTGGTCAAGGTCGACGTTGACGCGCTTTTGCGATGAGCTGGCATGGGGACTGGCGATCGCGACCTGTATCCCCGTGTTGCTGGCGGCGGCGCTCTCACGCCAAACGCCTGTACATTCGGATTGCTACACAACGAATGAAACTTGTTGATGTGGGACGCGGTTCATTCAGGGTCCGTCCCCCTCGCTTCATCCTCAAGAAGCTCGTCGAAGCTTACCCCACCGTGACGGGTTCCCCGGTAAAGGTGCTTACAAGCAACAGGATAAAGAAGGCTAAATAGCTGATGCTCATTAGGTAGGCGACAACCAAAAAGATGGTCCATCCAACATTGGTCTTACCATCGGCACGACGTTGCTCACGAGAACGGCACAGCCAGACCGTCACGCCAATGGCCACAATCAACAGCACAAGTGCTGCCGCAGCCAGTCCAGCAAGCGCAAACATCACGCCAATGCTCACAGCAATAACCGGGAGCAGCAGCAAGCCGCACCCACCCGGACTATACACGGCAGTCTGTCGGCGCTTCATCATCACTCCAACCTCAACATCTTTGAACACTACAATGCAATAGCCTGCTGAACGGGAACAATCTTATCCAGTTCCGGCTCGATGCGTCTCTTCTCCGCCTCGAGATCAAACGCTATCTGAGCGCGCAGCCAATAACCATCCGTCAGGCCAAAGTAGCGGCAAAGGCGAAGGTCGGTGTCGGCCGTCACACGACGCCTTCCCAAGATAATCTGTCCAATGCGTTGAGCCGGAATCCCGGTCTCCTTAGCAAGGCGATATTGAGAAATGCCCATAGGGACAAGAAAATCCTCTTTGAGAAGCTCACCAGGAGTCACCGGCGGCAGCAAATCGGACGCAGTCTCATCACTTGTGATAATCGACGATTTCGACATTCCAAGCCATCCCCTGTCTCCACTCAAAACAGACCCGATAGCGCTCATTGACACGGATACTATATTGACCGGCGCGATCGCCCTTCAACGCTTCAAGACGATTGCCTGGCGGAACGCGAAGATCATCAAGCGAAGCGCAGATTTGCAGTTGGCGAATCTTCCTCAAGGCGACCCGCTCAAAAGGAATGAACTTCCTAATCCGCGCACCCATTGCAAGGCGTTCAGTGTCTTCATCTTTATATGATGCAATCATAGTATCGCCTTACGTTAATAACGTCAAACGTTTCTATAGACTTACATCTCTATTATACCGTACATCTGTTCGTGTTTTCTAGGACCGGTATCCTTCGTCACTTAAGCAAGCAAAAGCAATCGTTTGTAGACATCGAGACCCTTGAGTAGGATTTCCTCGTCAAAGAGCATGGTATCCGTATGCAGGGCACTCGCGGCATAGGCGGGGCAGCCCTCGGCGTCGCTCGGATTATCCCGACTGACAGGAACGCCCGTGCCCAGTAGGAAGAACACGCCCGGCAGATGGCGCTGATAGAAGGCGAAGTCCTCGGCAATCAGCAGCGGCTCGTCCACGAGTTGCAACTCGGGTAGAGCGGGCTCGATTCGGGCAAACAGCTCGGGGTCGTTGTCGACCGGCGGATAGCCCTCGGCAAAGTCGAGATCGTACGTACAGCCTGTTGCGGCGCAGGCCTCGTCCAGCACGCGGCGCACGCCCACGCGCGCGCGGTCGAACATGTCGTCCGTAAACACACGCAGGCTGCCGGCAACATGGGCCTCCCCCGCCACCGCATTGCAGACGGTGCCTGCCTGCAGCAGGCCGAACTTGCCAATGCAGGG
>RKAY01000058.1 GCA_014846205.1 Collinsella aerofaciens
ACCGCCCGGCGCTCGCTAGATGTCGGCATCGACGCCCAGCTCCGCCGCCATGTCGCGGATCTCCCTGCGCGCGTCCAGGTCGGTGGTCTGGATGCTGTCGGCGTGCCCATGGGGGTTCGCGCCGAGCGCGGCGATGAGCACGAGCTTGCGCGCGTTCCTGTCCGGGATACCCGCCTGGCTGAAGGCCGCGCAGAGCGTGTCGGCGCACTCGCAGGCAAGCGCGAACAGGTCGCTGATGTCGGTCGGGCCCACGAAGCATGAGTCGCCGGAGCCGTTCCCTTTGGCGGTCGCGACCGTCGCGCAGCGGCACTCGAAAGCGCGGACCTCGCCGCACGCCTCCACCGTCACCCTGACCTTCTTCTCGCTACTCATCCTTCTCCTCCTTGAGACTCGCCTGCACCCTCTCCATGAGCCACACGTCCTCCTCGCCGGGCTCGAAGCCCGCGGAACAGAAGATGTCATAGTGGTCGAGCCACGCCTCCGCGTCGTCGCCGCCCCAGCGGTTGTTGAGCTGGGCCATGTCCTTGGCCGCCGCCATGAGCCAGCAGCCGGCCTCGTACTCGCTGGGCCTGCACGCCTTGAGGTTGCGGGCGAACTCTTCGCGCACGAGCCCGAAGCGCTCCTCGTTCTCGACGCGTTTGTCGCTGCCCATCGCCGGGAGCAGCGCGGGCGGGTCGGCACGGCCCACGCGCGCCTTCATCATGAGGTCCTTGGACATGGCGAAGGCGCCGGACGACACGAAGCCGATCAGGCTCCTGTACAGCCCCTTGAGCGCAGCTTCCTCGCGCGCGGCCTCCTGCTCGGCCCGGATCTCCTCCTCGGTCTTCTCGGACTCGGCGCCCGAGCCGTCATCCGGCCTGTAGAGGTCCCGGTAGCTGTCCTTCCGCACAGCCACGAAGCCAGTGGCATCTATCCCCTTGAGCTTCTCGGCGACAGTTCCGAGGTTGGCCCAGTACACGTAGGCGAAACCCTCGGGCACCTCCTTCACGACCGGGATGCCCGCGTCGCCGAGGGCGTCGTAGTCCTCCGCGATGCTCTCCTCGCGCTTGACGCGGCGGCGAATGCTGTCGACCTTGCCCGCCCAGCCGTCACCGGCGGCCAGCACGGCCTCGATATCCTTCTCGTCGTCGAAGGTGTTCGCGGCCTCGAGCTGCTCCAGCGTCACCTGCACGCCGGCATCGATGCGACCGCGCAGTTTGCGCGCAGCGCGGATCTGCCCGGCGGTGGCTCGGCTCGCGCGCTCGATGCGCTGCTCGTCGATGCCCAGCACGAGCATCTGCTGCACACCGCGTGCGCGCTCGGCCTCGGTCAGCTGGCGCTTGTCGTCGGTGGCGAGCATGGCCACGAGCTCGTTGGCCTCGTCCATGCTCTCCGCCACCAGCGCGGACACCTCGCGGTCCTCCCCGTAGATGGACGACAGCGCGCGGTAGCGGCGCTCGCCGTCGACGATACGGAACACGTTGCCGTCCGCCACGACCACGGGCGGGTTCAGCGGCTCGCCGCCGGTCGCCTCGATGCTGCGGGCCAGGGCGCCGATGTCGCCGAAGTCCTCGCGCGGGTTCTGCCCGCTGGGGCGGATGTCGCCCAGACGAACCTGCCTCTTCTCGAATTGCATGTCATTCCTCCTAGTAGTACATCCCGCTCGGGGCGGTCCCCTCGATGGCGCCACCGATGGCGATGAGCGTGATGAGCGCCACGGCGCACACGACGCTCTGCGTCCGCTCGGACAGCGTTCCCCACCAGGCCGACACCCGGTCGCTAAGCAGCAAAAGAATTTCGCTCATGGGTCCCCTCCTCGATCCACTCGTCGACCCACTCGGGGCGCACCAGGTAGCCGCGGCAGCGGCCGTCGGGCAGGCAGTAGGTAAGCCTGCGCGCAGTGCATTCGTCTCGAAGGGTGTTGTAGGGCACCCCCAGCACGCGCGACACCTCGTCGAGCGTGTACAGCAGCTTGCGCGGCAACTTGAGCTCGGTGGCAAGTGCTCGGAACGTCTGGGGCTTCTTACTGGTATCATCCATAGATGACCTCCTTTCAGGTCGGCCTCCCGCGTACGGTCCTAACGCTGCGGGAGGCTCTTTTTTTGGGTCGGGCGTAGGGCGGGCCCTCCCCCAGCACGGCACCGGCTGGAACGCCCGGCGGATGGATAACGGAGCCCGCCGGGACCGGTGCCGCCTCGGGGAAGGGCCTCAGTCGCAGAACGACGCGAGCGCCCACGCCACTATGAACGGCACGGCTGCCGAGAAGCACACCCGTGCCAGCCCGTAGGCCCCCTGCGCGGTGCACATCCAGCCCGCGGCGTCCATCACGACGGCCGATGCGAGCAGCGCCCGGGTCATTCGTAGCACCCGCCGTCGAACGGCCAGAGGCCCGGCACCGGTTGCACATCGTCCAGCTCCACCGAGAAGTCGAGCGCCTGCTGGTTGGTGAGCGGCACCAGGCGCGCCATGTAGGCGGGGTCGCCGTCGCGGACGTGCGCAGCGAACGCATCGCGCGCGTCGCGGCAGCGCTCGAATATCTCCGTGTGCCACACGGAGTCCTCGTCGACCCATGTCACCATGCCGCCCAGGATCGTGATGACCTCGGGCAGCTCGTAGCTCTTGCCTTCCATCTCCTCCCCCATCCCTATGCGGCCTCGTCCGTGTTCCAGCCCATCAGGTCGTTGGGCGTGCAGCCGAGGGCCAACCCCAACGCCGCGAGGCTCTCGAGCGAAGGCGTCGAGGCCTTGGCCAGATAGTTGCGGATGCTGTATACCGACACACCCGATGCCGCGGAAAGCTCCTCAGCGGTCTTGATGTCGGCGTGAGCCATCGCAACGCGCAGGTTATGAGCGACGCGTGTGCAAATATCCGTCATTCATGTACCTCCGTTCTAGAAATCTACGTGTTTCGCGTTTGCTGATACTCATTATCTACGTGATTCACGTATTGTCAACATGATTCTAGTAACTTTCTTGATGGATATACACATTTCGCGTAGACTTCTATCTGAAGAAGGGAGAGATATATGTATGAACTCTCGATAAAGAAGATGCGCGAGGCCGCTGGATTTAAGAAGCAGCCAGACGCCGCCCGCGCCCTTGGATGGAAAGAACGCCGCTATGCATCCATCGAGCGAGGTGAAGTGAAACTAACCGCAGAGGACGCTTGCGTGATAGCCGAGGTATTTGGTTGTACGCCAAACGACCTCTGTGGATGGCCGCCTGGCTTGAATGAAGGGTTTGCCGATGAGCTCGACCCCGAGGAGGGCGAGCTGCTCTACTGCTACCGGCAGAGCACCGAAAAGAGGCGCTCGAAGATCCTGGAGACGGCACGCGACCAGGCCGAGCTGTCCCAAAATCAGGCTGCAGCGCCTGAAATCGAAGGGCTGGAAGCGGATCAAGTAAGGTCCGCGTAGCAAGGTAAGGAGGTATTCATGGGGCTGTTCAGCTCATTGGCCAAAGCGATTTTGACGGGCAGTGGCGCACCTCGCTCTGCCGCCATGTCCGCACAAGATGGTAGGCACCCCGCCGCGCGCGCCATAGACATCGACGGCGATTGCGAGAAGACGGTGTTTGTCTACGTCGGCGTGCCCTTCAAGGGCATCCGGAAAGGAACCGAGTTCTACGTCGATCCGCTCGGTCGCGACATGGTCATCCACAGCAAGTCGACCGGCACGACGGCGGACAGCGCCGAGTTTGGAGATACGCCACTTTCCTACAACGGCACCGCATTCGGATTTACCTACTCGGGACTCGGGTTCCTCAAGGAGATGGTGGCGGCCGGCTTCACGTTCCGTCTCAAGGTCAAGAAAACCGGCATGTACTCCCCCGGCGTCCCCGAGCTAGTCAGCCTGACTGCGGAGCCCCGGCTCTTGGAGCAGTGGTGGGAACGCCAGAAGACGCTGACGACTCCCGTTCCGTTCTCCGAGGAAGACGAGCTCATTAGATTCGAGGCTAGACGCGAGGCGCAGTATAGGGCCAAGGTCGCCCAGGTGAGGCGCAGGCGGACAGGCATCGAGCTTGCAAAGGATTCGCTTGAGGTATGGATTACCGTTAGCGATCGCAACTGGATCGGCGGCGAACTGCCCAGAAAGGACCTCCGCTTCACTCCGTCATTCGAGATAGTCCCGACGCCAAAGGGCTCGTCGGCAAAGCCCCATATCAGAGTGCTCGCCGACGGCAATCCGCTCGTCGAGATTAACGCCAGGAGCGACGAGATTTACAAGCAAATCTCCGCAAACAGGGAAAGACCGTGCCGCGCCATCTATATGCGGGACTACTACCAAGACGGCACCGACCAGACAAAGCTCTATCTGGTATTTGACTAGACTCACTGGAGGGGGAGCTCACTAAGATACCGCCCAGTACCCGGCGAGGACCCACTCGCCGGTGTCCGCAAACTTTTCGGCGTTGATCTTGTACTCGAACAGCTTGGCGACGTCCATACTCGCCTCAACGAACGGAACCAAGGATCCATTCACCAGTCGGACGCCCACGGCCTCGACGGTAACGGTGTCTCCGCGCTCTCGGGAGATAAGCTTGGAGCCGAGGGACACTGGGGCGCCCGAGACCTCGTCGCAGATCTGCGGAAAGGCGTACTCGTCCTCGTACGTGTACGCGCCGACGCTATAGCGAGCCATGGGTACCTCCAGGAGCGGGAATGGTGTTCATCACGATTATGACCCGCGGCGCGGCAGGTTTTTCAGGTTTTTCCGGAAAAACCCAAGCGGGCACGAGACTCAGTTGTTGCAAAAAATGCAACAACTGCCTCAGACGGAAAGATATAAACGGGGGCGCCGATCTTGGCGGCTCCGTGTGGGCAGTATAAAACTGTAAATACTTGCTAGTTTACTTGATTCATAACTATCAACTGTTTATAATTAAATTGTCGAAAGGAGGAGAGATGCCCAAGGAGCAGGAGCCCGCGCAGGTGCTCAAGCGGTTCAAGAAGGAGGGTTGGACGCTCTACACCGGCAAGGGCAGCCATGTGGTCGCGCGAAAGGACGGGGTCCAGATCAGCGTGCCCACCTCCAAGAAGGAGATACCGATAGGGACGTACCGAAAAATAGCTAAGACGGCGGGGTGGCTCTAGCCCCGCCCCCTTGGGGGTCGAAAGATATGAAGACATACGTTTACCAGGCGGTGCTCACACCCGACGAGGACGGCGGCTACGACGTGGAGTTTCCCTCACTGCCGGGATGCTTCACCTGCGGCGACACGATTGCCGAGGCCGCCGAGCAGTCCGTGGACGCGGCGAGCACCTACGTGGCCGCACTCGTAAAGGACGGTCTTGCCGTGCCTGAGCCCGAGTTCATCGAGCCCGCAGACGGCGGGCTCTCCATGATGGTCGCCTTCTCCACTGACGAGGGGTACATCGTGGAGGGCGAGACGGTCTCGGCGGCCGAAGCCGCGCGCAGGCTCTCCGTCTCCCCCGGCAGGATCACCCACATGCTCGACTCGGGGATCCTTACGGGCTACCGCAAGGGCCGCCGCACCTACGTGACCGTGGAGAGCATAGCGGCGCGCCTGATCGACACGCCACGCTCGGGCAGGCCCAAGCGCCGCGCGGTCGCGTAGCCGTTAGTCCGTCATAAAAGATGGACTAACGGCAGCAAAAAAAGAAACCCCACCGCGCACGGCTGGAACCTTGGCGCGGTGGGGTGACAACAAGGATGCCGGAGTAACACGGAGATAGCTCTGGGCAACCTAGGGACATTATATGACACGCAAGCAGAGGCGCCGCGCGTGGGGCTCAATCACCGAAGCCAAGCGTGGCAAGAAATACATCCTCCGATGGCAGGAGAACACGCCGTGTGGACGCAAGCGCAAAACCAAGACGGTATACGGCACCTATCGCGAGGCATGCACCGAACTCGACCGCATCCACGTCGAGCGTGCCGATGACAAGCCGGTGCCGACCATCGCCCAGGCATACGGCACATGGCTCGAGCCGAACATGGCGGCACAGGTCGCGGCGGGCACGCTCGCGCCGAACACCCGCAGCCTCGTCACAAGGTCGTGGGCGAACTACGTCGGCCCCACATGGGGCTCAATGCCGGTCGACCAGTTGCGCCCCGTGCATCTGCAGGAATGGCTCCTGACCCTGCCGGCGGCAACGGCGGACACTGCTCTGCTCACCCTGCGCAAGATTTACGGTACTGTGTCGGGCTTTGTCGTGCTGCCCATCGACCCGTTTGCCGCCACCGTGAAATACACCATGCCCACGCGCAAGACGCGTGAGCGCTCCAAGCGCCTGTACACGCTCGCCGAGGCAAAGGACATCCTGGGGCGCCTGCACGGGACCTCGCTCGAGGCGCCGTTCATCATGGCGTGCTTTGGATCGTGTCGCTCGGGCGAATCGCTGGGCATCCGCACCGACGAGGTTCTGCCGTTCGAGGCGGAATCCACAACGCTCGCGACGGTCGACCTCGTGCGCCAGATGGAGCAAGCGGGCATCGAGCCCACGGCGGACGGAGTACTCAAGACGCGGAAGTCCATACGCACAGTCGTGGTGCTGCCGGATGCCGCCGGGCGCCTGCTCGAAATTGCAGACGAACGCCGCGCGGCGGGCTCCGAGTGGCTAGCAGATCGCGGGGACGGGCTGCCCATGAACCGAGGGATGTGCAATCATAGATGGAAGAAGTGGTGCGCCGCCGAGGGCATCGAGCACATCCCATGGTCGAACCTCCGCAACTCGTGGCGAACCATCTGCGAGATGGAGCTGCACATGCCCTGGGACCTTATGGAGATGCTCATGGGCCACTCCTTGCCGGGCGTGTCCGGGCGGCATTATATTCGCCCCTCCCGTGAACAGGTAGCGCGTTCCGTTTGCGACGCACTTGGGATAAATTGGGATATTTCCCAACAAACCAGCAGGTAAAACGGGCGCTATTAATAGTGGCAATATTAAGATTCGCAGCCCAAAACCACCGCAAAGGGGACAGGCACCTTTGCGGTGGTTCCCACAAACATCTCGATCTGTAACAGTAACTCGGCAAAATCGACCCTAGATGTTACAGGTCAAGACAAACGACCGAAACAAGCCGCCGCAAGGGGAACTTTTATACCGCTTTGGGGCCGCGCTACTCACCGAGCATCTCTTGGAGCTTGGCTGCCACGGCATGCCCCAAGCTCTCGTGGCTTTCGGGCATCATATGCAGATAGTCGATATCGCCTGGCTCGGCAAAGTCGGCGGCATTCAAAAAGTCGCAGCCAAACTGCTCAGCCACATGCGCGTAGTACTCACCAAAATGTTCCGAGGCTTCTACGGAATGCTCGTCAAAATCGGTCATATATACGTCGGCGATCTGCGGCTTAATCTTGATAGGCGCCATCAGCAGAATCCGTGGGCAGGGCGCGGCATCGGTCCAGGCAAACGCACGGACGGCGCGAATCAACGCCATGGCGCCGCGGGCAATATCGGAGGCCGTCACGCCAAAGACCGTCTTGCAGTCGTTGGTGCCCAGCATGATCACGATCGCATCCAGCGGCTTATGGGCCTCGAGCAGCATCGGAAGCGCGCGAATGCCGTTGAGGTTGGTGTCCAGATGGCACATATCGTCGCGCACCGTCGTGCGACCATTTAGACCTTCCTCAATCACATGCCAACCCTCACCCAGGTCACGCTGCACCACACCGCACCAGCGCACATCCTGCGCATAGCGCACTGCGGTGCCGTCGCGCATACCCGCCGGATCATAGCCATAGGTGTTGCTGTCACCAAAGCACAGAACGTTTTTCATCTTGAGCTCCTCATTCAGTAAAAAGCCGACGGGGGCAACCCCTCCCGTCGGCTTGGCATATCACATCGCGCGCACCGCTTACAGGTACTTGCGCCAGTCGTCCTCGTCCTCATCGTCCTCGGCCGCTGCCTGGGCCTGCTCGACGGCGCGGGCGGCTGCGGCGCGGGCGGCAACCTGGGCATAGGACTCCTCGTTGCGCTCGGGGAAGTTTGCCAGCACGTGCTCGAACTTGGCAAAGTCCTGGTCCCAGCGCGTAGAGGGCACAGCAAAGAAGACCTGCTTGACCTTGAAGTCGCCCGACGCGAGCTCCTTGCGGAAGAGCTCGGCCACGGCCTCTGCGTCAAAGCCGTTGTTCTCGCAGCCCCAAGCACCCAGTACGAGCTTCTCGCGGCCCAGCTCATCGCAGATAGCAAGCACAAAGCGAATGCGGTCGCGCAGGGCGTCAAGCAAGGCATCGTCGCTCACGCGGTACTCCTGACGAGCACGCTTGGCGTTGGGTGCAGCGGCGACGATCACGTCGGCATAGGCGTGCACATGCTTGCGGTCGAAGCGCACCGCGGGCACCACCAGCGCACGGTTGCGGTACAGCTCACAGTTGATGTTGCGGCGACGGTTCTCGCCGTACCATTTACGCTGCTTATCGAGGACGTTGTACAGATACGAATCGGCGCACAGCGTGGCCTCCTGGCCCAGATAGCCCTGGATGTAGCCACCGCCCGGGTTGGTGAACGAGGCAAAGGCGAGCACAGCCATGTCGCAGAACTGCGCATAGCCGCGGCCGTTGTCCAGAATGGCCTGCGTGGCAGAGGCGTCGAGCACGGTGACCTCGGGCAGGACCGGAGCGGGCTCCTCGGCGGCAGGCGCGGGCTCGGTCTCCGCGGCCTCCTCTGCGGGCGCAGGCTCGGCCACGGCCTCGGTCTCGGCGGACGCAGCCTCAGCGGTCTCGACCTCGGCGGCCTCAGACTCCTCGGCAACCTGCTCCTCAGCAGCTGCCTTCTGGGTCTTGGCCTTCATCGCCGCGACAAAACCGGCAGGCATACCATCGAACTCGCGCACGCCGGCAAGCGAACGCTCGATGTCCTTGGCGCAGGCCTCGGACACAGCCATCACATGGCGCTCGGCGGCCTTCGCACGCGCCTCACGCTTGGGATTGGGCTGACCCGCTCGGTTGGAGCTGCGGTTACGGTTCCTGTTGTCGACGTCTGCCATACATGGCCACCTTTCCTGTCGCTGCCGCTATCGGCTTTTCCTATCCATGATACCCCGCCGTGCACAAAAAAGACGGCCCCGAAGGACCGCCTTTCGCATCGTTTTACCGTGTCCGACAGGAAGCATCGCAATGCTGCGCTTTAATCGCGACGGCCGAGGATGTTCAGAATGCGCAGGAACACGTTGATGATGTCCACAAACAGGTTGGATGCCATAAGCACGGCGTTGGGCAGCGTGGGCGGCACCGTCGTTGCCACATAGGTGTCGTAGCCGATGAAGCCGGCGAACACCACAATCACGATCAGGTCGGTGATGGACTGCGAAACGCCCATGAACATCAGCACGATCTCGACCAGAATCGTGGCAAGCAGGATGCCAAAACCAATGCCATACACACGCTGGAAGAACTTGGGGAAGGTCACGCCCAGCGCACCAAAGACAAAGGTGATGGCGGCCGTGGCGATAAAGGCGGTGTTAATGGTAGGCAGGTCGTAGTTGGCAAGACCAAAAGACGCCGTCAGGCCAAAGGTGCTCGCAAAGACCACGTAGCCCACGAGTGACAGGCCCACGGACTGTTTGCTGGCAGCAGCCGACATCATGACCATGCCGACGATGGTCAAAATAAATGAGCCAAAGACCAGCGGCAAAGCGGCGCCGCTCATCATCATGCGCGCAAACGACATGGTGCTCGTAAAGTAAGCACCGGCGCCCATGGCGCAAAAGCCCAAAAAGATCAGAGCAGACATGACAAGGTTGTACGCGCGCGGCGACATCTCCTTGGCACGGCTTGCGCCGGTCTCGATGGGGCCATTCTGATAGCCCTGGATATCGTTCATAATTTCGTCCTTTCAAAAAGCACCGCGACGGCGCCGTAGCTGACAAGTTTCTTGCCATTGTACCCGAACGCCACGCGTTCTTACCTGCGACGCTCGCTCTCGAGTGTTCGGTCGAACGCCCACACCCACCAACGCATCAGATGAGTCTGCGAGCCATCCGGTCGCTCGCGTGCCTGTTCTTCCAGATACAGTTCGGTCGCATGTCCGCCAAAACGAACCTTATAAGTCGCCGTACGAATGCCGTGAACCGTCAGGCCAAAACCGGTGGACGAGACAATCTCGTCAATCGTAAAGCAGCGACCATCAACCCAGCAGACGGTAACCGGCACAACCTGTCCGCCCGCGAGGATGCGAGCCACGACGTCCACATACTGCTTGTGCACGCGCCGAGTTTTGCCGTCTGTCTGTCGATATTCCATGCCTCCTATTATCGAACGCATGTTTGCATATTGTAAAGCGAACAGACTGTGGTTTTGGGGTGTTGGGGCGCGCGCACGTGTCCTCATGGTGTGTTAGCAAAAAGAACACCCGCGGTCAACAGGGCTAATATTCATTTTTAGTGCCAAAAAATTCACTGCTCCCATCAGAACTCGGTAAAGAAACCCGCAGGAGGTGATACGATTTATCATGTTTCTGTAACGTGCCTGCAAACTTCGAGAAAGCCCATATATGGACGTAACGTTCTCAACCTTCCTCGGCCAACTTGTGTCGAACCCAGTCCTTGCCGTCACCG
>RKAY01000130.1 GCA_014846205.1 Collinsella aerofaciens
AAAGAACCACTTTAAGGAGATGAGCCAGGGGTGCACGTGTCCGCCGGAGATTCCGGTGTGCGTGTGCGGCAACGTGCCGATACTCAAGGTCATCACCCGTAAACCCTTGGTTGCCCAACCCGATGAGGTTGCGCGCAATCCTCGGGCGAGATCAGCCAAAATCCGCGTGGCGGAGCGCTTGTAGCGTTACGCGCGCGATATTGGACCTCCCGCTCGCACCATACACGAAGCTTAAACACACTACCAACGTACTCGGGATGGGAGGCGGCATATCATGGGCTACAACACCTCAAACGCAGCACTCGCCTATGATATGAACGCCATGCCCGCCTACCGTGAGGCACCGCAGGCCCCCGTTGCTCCCCGCGAGCAGCGCACGCCGCGCTTTGATGTCTATACGGGCGCGGGCCGTCAGGCAAACCAGGCGGTAAGCCCGGTTTTCATGAGCGTTCTTAAAACGTTTTGCATCATTGCGGCTATTTTCATGACGATTGGCGTCGCCCGCGTGGCGCTTGCCGGCGTTACAGCCCAGGTGCTCAACAGCAACGCCGAGCTTACCAACACGCTCGAGAAGGCGACCGATGAGAGCTCTGACCTTGAGGTCATGCACTCTGTTTATGGTGCCGATACGCGTATTCGCGATCTTGCGGGCGCCTATGGCATGGTGGAGCCCAGCGAGAGCGTTACACTTGATTTTTCGCAGGATGCAGCCGCGGGCGCCAGCGCGACCGCGACCGCTCAGTAACAAGACGGTAGCTGAGTATGACAAATGACTATCACCGTGGTCCCGATGGGAATCACGGTTCTGGGCGTCCCTCTTCGCGGGGACGCTCTGGTTATCAAGGAGCGGGTCGGCCATCTTACAACGCCGGGCCGTCCCGTGGCAATGACCCCGCGTCGCGCCTCCGCGGCTCGGATGGTCCTCAAATGCATAGCACCAGGCCGCGTAAGGGCTTGTCGACCGAATGGCTCACGGGCACGCCGCTGCCCCGTCGCAATGCCGTCTTGGGCATAATCGGGTTTGGTATGGGCCTGGGTGTCCTTCGTCTTGCCGACTATCAAATCGTGGAAGCCGATAAGCTGCGCGATCGCGCCGACGCGCGTCGCCTGCTCGCGCAGACACTCTATGCCAAACGCGGTACGATCTACGACCGCAACGGCAACGTACTGACGTCGTCGGTCGAGTGCCGCAATATCGCCGTAAACCCGCAGCTGGTCGAGGACGTGGACAAGACGGTATCGGCGCTGGTCAAAGCCACGGGAATCGATAAAAAGACCTGCCGCGAGCTCGTTGAGTCGGATGGCTCCTGGGTGTATATCAAACGCCAGGTGGACGAGGACGATGCCGCGGCGCTGGAGAAGAAGAATCTGCCCGGCGTGCTCTTTGAGCAGGCCATGAAGCGCGTATACCCTTATGGCAACCTGGCGTCGCAGGTGCTGGGCGTGGTGAATGTGGATAACGATGGCCTGACGGGCCTCGAGAAGCAGTACAACAAGCTTTTGACCGGAACGAACGGTTCGCTGGTTCGCGAGCGTGCGAGAGACGGTAGCTATATCGCGGGCGGCGCCTATAAAAAGGTGGCGGCGGTTGACGGCGTGGACATCGTGACGACGCTCGACGTCAATATCCAGCGCGCGGCCGAGGACGCCCTTGCCGAGGCGGTCGAGAAGACCAAGGCAAAGAACGGCTCGGCCCTGGTGATGGACCCCACGACCGGTGAGATTCTGGCGGCGTGCTCGTATCCCACGTACGATCAGACCGACCTGGAGAACGCCAAGACCGAGGACATGAACCTGCGCCTGGTCACCGATGCCTACGAGCCCGGCTCGGTTTTCAAAACGCTCGTTGCCGGCACCGGCTTCGATTTGGGCGCCGTACGCTCGAGCACGTCGTTTGAGGTGCCGGCGAGCATCAAGGTAGGCGACGATACCGTAACCGACGCCGACAAGCGCGACTACACCATGGCCATGGACGTGCGCGAGATGATGCGCCGCTCGTCCAACGTGGGCTTTGTCTTGGTGGGGCGCAAAATCGGTGCAGATGACTTTGCCGCCTATGTGGATAAGTGGGGCATCGGTCACAGTTCGGGCGTCGATTTTCCGGGTGAAAGCCTGGGCATCGTCAAGGAACGAGACCAGTACGATGGCGCCACGCTGGGCTCGATGAGCTTTGGCCAGGCGCTGTCTGTCTCACCGATTGAGATCGCACGTGCCGTGAGCGGTATCGCCAACGGTGGCGTGATGATGACCCCGCACTTCTATAAGTCAAGCAAGGGCGACGAGAAGAACTGGGGCGAAGGGGAGCGTGCGATTTCTGAGGATGCCGCCTCCCAGGTGACATCGTGCATGCAGACGGTCGTGTCCGAGGGCACGGGCGTGGGCGGTGCCGTGGACGGCTATGACGTGGCGGGCAAGACCGGTACGGCGGAGCGCGCGGACGAAAACGGTGGCTACCTCAAGGCGAACTATATGTCTTCCTTCATGGGCTTTGCCCCGGCTCAGTCGCCCAAGGTGCTGTGCTACATCACGCTCGACGGCACGCCGAGCGGCTCGGATGCCGCCGCGGTTCCGTTTCAGAGCATTATGGCCAATGCGCTCGATGTTTTGGGTATCCCGCGCACCAAGTAGGGGGTTGTTCTATTCGGTACGTTCATTGTTTAAACTAAAGGGTGTTCACACGCCCTGCACCACGCATGAGTGGCGCTGGGATACAATACGCCGGTAGCATTATTAGGTTTATAGGGGAGCTGCAATGATAGAGATCGCCGTCAACAAACTCGCGGCCGCAACAGGGGCCCGAACCGTGACGGAGCTAACCGATCGAGTTTGTCGCGGGTGCGTTATCGACTCGCGTCAGGTTGAGGAAGGGACGATTTTTGTCGCCTTCCCGGGCGAAAAGGTCGACGGAAACGATTTTGCTCCTCGGGCTATCGAGTCGGGTGCCGGCGCGGTCGTGCTTACCCGCGAGCCCGATGACGACTTGCTTTCACTTGCCCAGGACAAGGACTGTGCCGTCCTGCTGACGGATGATCCCGAGGATTTTTTGCTGCGCCTGGCACATGCCTATCGCACGCAGCTTGGCTGTCTGGTCATTGGTATTACCGGCTCGATCGGCAAGACCACGACCAAGGATGTGCTCGCCGCGGTGCTTTCCAAGCGCTATCGCGTCTGGGCTACCAAAGGCAATTTCAACAATTTGATCGGCATGCCACTCACGGTGCTCTCTGCTCCGGCTGATACTGAGGTCCTGGTGCTCGAGATGGGCATGAACCATTTCCACGAGATCGAGCGCCTGTCCCGTTCCGCCAATCCAAATCTCGCCATCGTGACCAAGATCGGCACCTCGCATATCGGCATTTTGGGCAGCCGCGAGAATATCGCGCGTGCCAAGTCCGAGATTGTCCAGGGTATGCGTGCCGCCGATGACTTCTCTCCGCTGCTTGTGCTTGGCGGTGAGGACGACTTCACCCCGTTCATTCGCGATACGTTTGCCGCGCCCGCGGGCGTTGATGTGATGCTCGCCGGCGTTTCGGATGATGATGAGGTCTGCGCGCGCGACATTCACGTCGACGACGAGGGCCGTCCGGTCTTTACGCTCGATTTTGGCGCAGGCGAGCGCATCGAGACCATGCTTGCCATTCCCGGCGCACAGTCTGTCCCCAATGCCGTAAAGGCAGCGGCAGTCGGCATTCGCCTGGGCGTGACGCCGGAACAGATCGATGCCGCCTTTAGGGGGCTGACGATTACCGGTCATCGCCAGGAGATCAAGCACGCCGCCAGCGGTGCGCGCATCATCGACGACTCCTATAACGCCAGTGCCGAGTCCATGGCTGCCGGTCTCGATCTGCTGTGCTCGCTCATCTGCGACGGTTCGCGCATGGCGATCTTGGGCGAGATGGGCGAGATGGGCGACGAGGCCGCGCGCATGCACGAGCTTGTGGGCGCCTATGCCGCGGCTAAGAAGCTCGATATGCTGGCGTGCGTGGGCGGTGAGCTCGCTTCCCTCATGGCCGAGTCCGCTCGCATGATGGGTATGGATGAGGACCGTATCCAGGTGTTCGCTGATTATCAGCAGGTGCTCGACCGTATGGGCGCCGCGCTCGAAAAGGACGACGTCGTACTGGTTAAGGGTTCCCGTTTTGTTGAGCTCGACCGCTTTGTGGAAGGTGTGTGCTAGCCCATGTTCGGCAATCCCTCGTATCCTACGTATCAGGCCTTTTTGGGTCTCGGTATCGCCGCTGCCATCGCGATGTTTCTTATGCCGTGGTGGATCAAGCTACTCAAAGTCGAAGGTATCGGACAGCAAGTCCGTGCCGATGGCCCCAAGCGCCACCTGATTAAGCAGGGCACGCCCACCATGGGCGGCGTTGTCATCCTGATCGCCGTTTCGCTGACGTGCCTGTTGATGGGCAAGCTCACCACCGAGCTCGTGCTTGTGCTGCTCGCCACGCTGGCGACCGGCGTTCTTGGTCTTATCGATGACCTGACTTCTGTCACGCACGGCCGCTCGCTCGGCCTGACACCTCACGCCAAGATGATCGGCCTAACTATCATCTGTGTTACCTTTACCGTGCTTGCCGTCAACTGGTGCGGCGTTGCCCCCGAGATTCGTTTTCCTGGCGGCCTGGCTATTGACCTGGGTGTGCTTTCAACCACCATCTGTGGCTTCTCGTTCCCGTGGCTCTACATTGTTTTTTGCTGGCTCATGATCGCCGGTCTTTCTAACGCCGTGAACCTGACCGATGGCCTGGACGGCCTTGCTGGTGGTACCTCCATGATCGCCATGCTCGCGATGGCCGCAATGGCGTTTTTGCATGGCGACGTGAACCTGTCTATCTTCTGCACCGCATGCGCTGGCGCTTGCCTGGGCTTCCTTTGGTTCAACTGCTATCCGGCGAGCATTTTTATGGGTGATACCGGTTCGCTGGCGCTGGGCGCAGCATTTGCCTGCACGTCCATCATGACCAACACCGAGGTCGTCTCGCTCATCATCGGTGGCCTGTTTATCGTCGAGACCCTCTCGGTCATGATTCAGGTCGTCTACTTCCACTTTACGCATAAGCGCGTCTTCCTTATGGCGCCCATTCATCATCATTTCGAAAAGAAGGGCTGGGCCGAGACCAAGGTTGTCATTCGCTTTTGGATTGTCGCCGCGGCATTTGGTGCCCTGGGCCTCGCCTTGTTCTTCCAGTTGGGATAGTGGTTTTTCATGCCTCTTGCAGATTCCTTTAGCCTGCTCGTTTTGGGCCAGGGTAAGTCCGGTCTTGATGTTGCTCGCTGGGCGCTTGCACACCCCGAGCGCGTGAGCGCCGTCACCGTCTATGGCGGCGGTACCTCCGAGCCCAATGACGCCACGCGTGCGCTCGAGGCTATGGGCGCGTCGTTTGTCTATGGCACCGAGCAGGTTGAGGGAGCCTACGACGTATGCGTGACATGCCCGGGCATCTCGGAGTTTTCGGCATTCTTTAAAGCAGGCCGAGAGCACGCCTCCCAGATTATGGGTGAGCCCGAGTTTGCCTACCGCCTATCTCCCCAAAACTGGATCGCCATCACGGGAACCAACGGCAAGACGACCACCACGTCGCTGACCGACTACCTGCTCAAGGCGGCCGGCGAGGCCAGCGTGGCCGTGGGCAACATTGGCGAGCCGCCGGTGAACGAAATCGACGGCCGCGCACACAATGAGTGGTTTGTAGCGGAGCTTTCGAGCTATCAGATCGCAACCACCCAGGAGCTCCACCCCCGTGTGGCGGTGCTGCTCAACATTACCCCCGATCATCTGGGCTGGCACAAGAGCCATAAGAACTATGCGCTCGCCAAGATTAAGCTCTTCGAGAATATGGTCGACGATGACCTGGTGATTGTTGACGTCGAGGATGCCGGCATTCATGAGTTCGACGAGTATATCTACACGCCGGGCCGTCGCATCTGCAAGGTCGCCTTTGACGAGCCTGAGGGGGAGGACGCCGCCTTTGTGCGCGATGGCAAGATGGTCGTTCGTCTGAAGGGCGTCGAGACCCCGCTCATCGCCACGTCCGAGCTCAAAATCTCCGGACATCACAATGTCATCAATGCCCTGTGCGCTGCCACGGCTGCCCTGGCCGTCGGTGCCGATGTCGACGGTGTCTGCCGCGGCCTGGCCTCGTTCCAGCCGCTCGAGCACCGTGTGGAGCCCTGCGGCGAGATCGACGGCGTTCGCTACGTCAACGATTCCAAGGCGACGAACACCGATGCGGTCGAGAAGGCCCTGACGGCGTTTCCCGACGACGACGTGATCTTGCTGCTCGGCGGCCACGATAAGGGTACGCCGCTCGCGGACTTTGCCCGCGTTGTCATGGATAACGTTCGCTCGGTGGTCTGCTTTGGCGATGCGCGCGAGCGCTTTACCGCCGCTATGGACGAGGCCGATGTCGATGGTGACGTTGATATCGCTCAGGCTGACGACCTGCGCGACGCCGTTGACGTTGCCCGTTCGTTGTCGAGCCGCGGCGACGTGATCCTGCTTTCTCCCGCCTGTTCTTCATTTGATGAGTTCTCGGGCTATGAGGAGCGCGGCCGCGTGTTTAAGGACTACGTGGCCCAGCTTGCCGCCGCAGCGAAATCGCAAATGGAATAGGGGCTGCCGGTGAGAGAGGAGAGCCCCCGACAAAGTATGAGGAGGCCCGACTCGGACCGTGCTTCCTCGCAGCGCAGTACGCCGCGTTCCGGTCGCGGCGGGCAGACGCTCGGCGAACGCTATATTGCCGGCGTCCCCGCTCGCATCATGCGCCCTCGTTTGATATTCATGGCGTGCCTGTTTACTTTGGCGTGCTTTGGTCTGCTGATGGTGTACTCAGCGTCATCGGTCGAGGCATTGCACGAGAACGGGTCTGCGACCTATTTTCTGTTTCGACAGCTTGGGTTTACGATCGTGGGCATGGCTGCTCTAGAGTTTATTGCGCGCCTAGCGCCCGATAGCTGCTTTAAGGAGAGCGCACTCAAAGTTGCCCTCTTCGTGATGATCGGTTTGTTGCTGCTCGTGTTCTTTGTCGGCAGCGGTAGCCGTGGCGCGACGCGTTGGTTGAATATCGCCGGTGTTCAGTTTCAGCCGTCGGAATTCTTAAAGCCGTTTGCCATCGCGTATTCCGCCATTATGCTCGACCGCTTTTATTCGCCCGGGGGCAATATCAACGAGTTTGCCGTCAAGATGCTGGGGTGTCTGGGTCCTTCGCTCCTCTTGATTTTTATCCAGCCCGACCTTGGCACTGTCTTGATCATCTTGCTGACCATTGCCTGTATGGCGTTATTTGCCGGCATGGATGCCCGATTAATAATCGTGCCTGTCGTTGCCCTCGCTCTCGTCATGGTTATCGCCCTTATTGCGGAGCCGTACCGCAGGGTGCGCTTCGAGGTCGCTTGGAACCCTTGGGCCGATGAATATGGAGATGGCTATCAGGCAACGCTCGCCATTATGGCGTTTGCTTCGGGCGGACTGTTCGGCCGTGGGATTGGCAACTCCACCATGAAGTACTCGTATTTGCCCGAGGCGCACAACGACTACATCCTGGCCATCATTGGCGAGGAGGTTGGCTTTTTGGGGACGCTGCTGTTCTTCTTGGTCTTTGCGATGCTGATTTACTCGGCGTTTCGCA
Organism: Collinsella aerofaciens; assembly: GCA_014846205.1. The sequence continues at coordinate 7,632 of RKAY01000130.1, forward strand.
TCGCCGAGCAGGCTACGGACCGTCGCGGAGCGCTCATGGCGTCGGGTTCCGCAGTCATTCTCGCGGTACAGTTTTTGATCAATGCGCTGGGTATCCTCAACGTGTTTCCCATGACGGGCAAACCGCTGCCGTTTATCAGCTACGGCGGCTCGTCGATTATCGTATCGCTTATGCTTGCGGGGCTGATCTTGCGCGTCTCGCACGAGAGCGCCCGTCGTGATGAGTACGACCGTCGCCGAGAGAGCTTTGCCGTTATGGACGAGAGCACCGCCGGCGTACCCCATGTGCGCGGCGATCGCCCTTCGCGCAACGGTTTTACCGTCTTGGATGGCTCTGCGTCCGAGCCGGCGGCTCGTCCGCGCCCGCGAACGGCTCCGCAGGGGCGTCCCCAACGCCCGAACCCCCGAAGCTCGGGCGGCGGATATAATCGAATCAATTTGAATTCGGACCCGTCGTCGCGTCTGCGCACCGATGATCAGGGACCGCGCGTACGAAGGGATTACCATGACCGATAAGATGACCGTTGCTATCGCAGCTGGCGGCACGGCGGGACATATCAACCCTGCGCTCGCCTTGGCTGAGGAGTTGCGCGACCGCGGACATCATGTTGTGTTCGTGGGCCAGTCGCATAAGCTCGAGGGTCGTTTGGTTCCCGAGGCCGGGTTCGATTTTGTACCTATCACGGTCACGGGCTTCGACCGCTCCCGTCCTTGGACCGCGCTGACTTCGCTGTGGCGCGTCAATAAGGCCAAGCGCTTGCTTGCCAGTCATTTCTCAAAGGTCGGCAAGCCCGATGCTGCCATCGGTTTTGGTGCCTACGTCGAGGTTCCGCTGCTGGGCTGGTGCAAGGATGCGGGCGTTCCGTATCTGCTGCACGAGCAGAACTCTGTTCCGGGCCTGGCCAATAAGATGATGAGTTCCCATGCCGCCCGCGTGTGCATCTCGGTGCCGGCTGCGCGTTCTGTCTTTGAGCACGAGGGCGACCCTGAGCATGTGCTCATGACCGGTAATCCAGTGCGTCGCTCGGTCATTGAGGGCGATCGCGCCCGCGGCCGCGAGGCACTTGGCGTGCCCGAGGACGCTGTGCTGCTGCTCGTCTTTGGCGGTTCGCTCGGTGCCCAGCATCTCAATGAGCGCGTAGCCTCGCTCAAGGGCGAGCTGCTTTCGCGTGAGAATCTCTACATTTTGCATTCGACGGGAGCCGACGGCTTTGAGGACACCGAGCGTGCTTTGGCGCTGATGCCCGATGAGACGAAGCGCTATCGCGTCCAGCCCTACATTGACAACATGGGCGATATGCTAGCTGCGGCTGACCTGGTGCTCTCGCGCTCCGGCGCCTCGAGCGTGGCCGAGATTGCCGCCCTCGCCGTGCCCTCGGTGCTCGTGCCGTATCCGCATGCCACGGCCGACCACCAGACGACCAATGCGCGCTATCTGGTCGATGCCGGTGCCGGCGTGCTTTGTGCCGATGCCGATATCGATGCTCCGGCGTTTGCCGAGGAACTGCTGCATCTGGTCGATGACGCCGCTGCGCGCGATGCCATGCGTCAGGCGGCGCGCGGGTTGGCCCAGGACCGCGCCGCTGCTCTTTTGGCCGATGCGGTAGAGGGTTTGCGTTAGTTAGACGGGATATCGAGCTTGCGCTCGCACGGATGCGGTAGGTGCGGTACAGTTAACGGGTTACAGGCAGTGTTTACGCAAGGAGTACACGAGCACATGGCTGATTCCCAGACTGCAACCTCCGCGCC
>RKAY01000071.1 GCA_014846205.1 Collinsella aerofaciens
GACGGTCTTACGTTCGATGGTGCCCCATGTTGGATTCGAACCAACGGCCTTCTGCTCCGGAGGCAGACGCTCTAATCCCCTGAGCTAATAGGGCCAACGGTTGGCATTATACCCAAGTGCGCCATGGGCTAACAAAAGAATAGAAAAAGCTTTGCAATTCCGCGGGAGACAAGGCCCGGCAGCTCACTTTAGAACGCAAAAGTGAGCTCAATAGTATAAACTCTCATGCACCATATATATACGGCTCGCAATGCGGGCCGTTTTTGCAAAGTCTAACCATCGAGGTGAGAGGCACACCATGATTGCAATTTTAAAGCAGAGCGCCAGCGACGAGGCCGTCAGCCATATCGTCAGCTGGATCGAGAAAAAGGGACTCAAGACCGACGTCTCGCGCGGTGAGAACGAGACCATTATCGGTCTCGTGGGAGACACCACCAAGGTCGACCCGTTCCTCCTCGAGTCCATGGACGTCGTCGAGCGCGTGCAGCGCGTCTCCGAGCCGTTCAAACGCGCCAACCGCAAGTTCCACCCCGAGGACTCCGTCATCGACTGCGGCCACGGCGTCAAAATCGGCGGCGACCAGTTCCAGGTCATCGCCGGCCCGTGCTCCGTCGAGGGCGAGAACCTCATCCGCATCGCCCGCCGCGTGAAGGCTGCCGGCGCCACGATGCTGCGCGGCGGCGCCTACAAGCCCCGCACCTCCCCGTACGCCTACCAGGGCATGGGCCCCGCCGGTCTGGACCTGCTGTGCGAGGCCTCGGCGGAGCTCGATATGCCGATCGTCACCGAGATCATGGACCCGCGCGACGTGCAGGTCTTCTTGGACAAGAAGATCGACGTCATGCAGATCGGCGCCCGCAACGCCCAGAACTTCCCCCTGCTCAAGGAGGTCGGCAAGACCCAGACCCCGATTCTGCTCAAGCGCGGCATGTCCGGCACGATCGACGAGCTGCTCATGGCTGCCGAGTACATCATGAGCGAGGGCAACGATAACGTTATCCTGTGCGAGCGCGGCATCCGCACCTTCGAAACCCGCACCCGCAACACCTTCGACCTTAACGCCGTGCCGGTGCTCCACCACCTGTCGCACCTGCCCGTCGTTGCCGACCCCAGCCACGCCACCGGCTACACCCGCTACGTTGAGCCTATGGCGCTCGCGGCGACCGCCTGCGGCGCCAACGGCCTGGAGATCGAAGTCCACGACGAGCCCAGCCGCGCATGGTCCGACGGCGCCCAGGCCCTCACCCCCGACCAGTTCGACGACACCATGCGCCGCATCCGCGCCATCCGCGAGGTCGTCTGCCAAGAGACCATGGAGTAGCCCATGGGTACGGTGAGAAACGCGCGCGTTAACCAGGGCGGTCCCAAATGCGCCGGCATTGTGGGCCTAGGTCTGATCGGCGGCAGCTTTGCCCGCGGCTATGCGCAGGCGGGCGTCCGCGTGCTGGCCTGGGACCCCGATGACGATGTCATGACGGCCGCCAGCATGGGCACTGTCGCCGGAGAGCTCAACGACAAGACACTCGGCGAGTGCGACATCATCGTGCTGGCCTGTTACCCCGAGGCCTGCATCGAGTGGCTCGAGGCGCATGCCCAAGCGCTCGCCGACGCCACTGATACCGAGGCCATCATGGGACCCGTGGTGATCGATACCGTGGGTGTGAAGGGCATTGTGTGCGAGCGTGCCTTTGAGCTCGCCCGCGAGCACGGGTTTTACTTTGTGGGTGCGCACCCCATGGCGGGCACCCAGTTCTCGGGCTACGCCCACTCCCGTGCCGACCTGTTCCAGGGCGCCCCGCTGGTGCTCGTACCGCCCGCGGTGGACGACGCCCTTAAGCTGGAGCTTTTAGGCCAGGTGCGCGAAATGGTGCGCCCCCTGGGCTTTGCCAAGTTCAGCGTGACCAGCGCTGCCGAGCACGACCGCGTGATCGCCTTTACGAGCCAGCTTGCGCACGTGGTATCCAACGCCTACGTTAAAAGCCCGACCGCCCAGGTTCACCACGGTTTTTCGGCCGGTAGCTACCGCGACCTTACCCGCGTGGCGCACCTCAACCCCCAGATGTGGTCAGAGCTCATGATCGACGACGCCGACGCGCTCGCCTTCGAGATCGACCATCTGATCGAGGCACTCGGAGCCTACAGCCGAGCGCTCAAAGACCGCGACCAGCGCTATCTGGAGAACCTTCTTGCCGAGGGCGATCGCATCAAGCGCGCACTCGACGATGAGGCCTCCCGCTAGATCATCTACCACGCCAGGTCGAAAGGACCGAAGTTTATGGCGATTACCATCGATATCGACACCGCACGCCCCTACCAGGTGCACGTCGGCACGTTTTTGCTGGAGCAGGCGGGGCCGCTCGTCCGTGCCACCGCCGGCGGCACCAAGGCAGTCATCGTTACGGACACCAACGTGGGCCCGCTCTACCAGATGCCCGTTAAGCAGAGCCTGGAGGCGTCAGGCTACGAGGTGAGCATCTGCACCTTCGAGGCCGGCGAGGCACACAAGCGCGCAGAGACCTACATCAACATCTTGGAGTTTGTAGCCGAACACGAGCTTTCACGCTCCGACGTGATCGTGGCACTCGGCGGCGGCGTCGTGGGCGACGTGGCGGGCTTTGTGGCCGCCACCTACATGCGCGGCTGCAAGTTTGCGCAGATCCCCACGAGCCTGCTCGCCATGGTTGATTCGTCGGTGGGCGGCAAGACGGCCATCGACCTGGCTGCCGGCAAGAACTTGGCCGGCGCCTTTTGGCAGCCGAGCGTGGTTATCGCCGACGTGGGGTGCCTGGCCACCCTCACGCCCGAGCAGTTCGCCGACGGCTGCGGAGAGGTCGTCAAACACGCTGTGATCGCCGACCCCGAGCTTTTCACCGAGCTGGAGAAGACCCCGCTCACGCTGGAGCTGCTGAACCGCGACGTGGCCCGTGTGGCGCTCATCATCGCCCGCAATATCGACATTAAACGTGCTGTGGTTGTCGCCGATGAGCGCGAAACCAGCCAGCGAAAGCTCCTCAACTTTGGACACAGTGCCGGACACGCTGTCGAGGCCTGCGAGCACTTTGAGCTCGGCCACGGCAACTGCGTGTCGATCGGCATGGGCATCCTCACGCGCGCCGCAGCGCTTCATGGCATCTGCGACGCCGAGCTGCCCGGCCGCATCGAGGAGCTCTGCGCGCGCCACGGTCTCAAGACCCGCTGCGAGCTTTCGGCCGACGCCGTCTTTGCCGAGGCGCTGCACGACAAAAAGCGCACCGGTGACACGATCGATCTGGTGATTCCGCACGGCATTGGCTGTTGCAGCATCGACCGCACGCCGCTTTCCACCTTCCACGATTTAATTGCCGAGGGCCTCGGCCAGAAGGGAGACGCTTCCGCATGCTAGCCCGCATCACACCGTCCCCGCTCAAGGGCACTGTTCCCGCCATCGCGTCCAAGTCGATGGCGCACCGCCTGATCATCTGCGCTGCACTCGCCAACGGCGAGACGCACGTCGCCTGCAATACCACCTGCGCCGATATCGAGGCCACGGTGCGCTGCCTCACGGCGCTCGGCGCCCGCATCGAGACCGTCGAGGATGGCTTCCAGGTCCATCCCACTATGAAAAGTATTGAGTTTGGCTTGCTCAAGGCACTTGCCGGCGGCACGCTCGACTGCGGCGAGAGCGGCTCCACCCTCCGCTTTATGCTGCCCGTGGCCTGCGCGCTGGGCGCAGAGGCCACCTTTGTGGGCCAGGGCCGTCTGGGCGCCCGCCCCCTCTCCCCGCTCACGGACGAGATCATCGCCGCCGGCTGCGACCTGCAGGGTCTGGGCGGCTTTCCGCTCAAGACGAGCGGCCGCATGCGCCCGGGCACCTTTATGCTACCGGGCAATGTAAGCTCGCAGTACATCTCGGGCCTGCTGTTGGCGGCCCCGCTGCTGTCCCAGCCCTCCTGCGTGCAGGTGACCGGGCTCATCGAGAGCCGCCCCTACATCAACCTGACGATCCAGGCCATGAAGGCCTTCGGCGTCGAGGTCAACGTCGAGCGTATCCCCGCCAAGAATGGCAAGCCCGAGGTCACAAACTTCCGTGTAAACAGTGGCTCGTACCGCACGCCCGGCAGCGTGGCCGTCGAGGGCGACTGGTCCAATGCGGCCTTTTGGCTGTGCGCCGGCGCCATCGGCTCCGACCCCATCACCGTGGAAGGCGTGTCGCTGAGCTCCGCGCAGGGCGACCGCAACGTGCTTGCCGCGCTCTCGCGCTTTGGCGCCCGCATCGTGCGCTCCACCAACGCTGCCACCGTGCAGTCCGACAAGCTCGCCGGCTTTGAGATGAGCGCCCACGACATTCCCGACCTGGTGCCCGTCATCTCTGCCGTGGCATCGCTGGCGCAGGGCCGCACGTTCATCCGCGACTGCGCCCGCCTACGCATCAAGGAATCCGATCGCTTGGCCACCACCACCCGTGAGCTCACCGCACTGGGCGCGCAGGTGCGCATTGCCGGCGACGACCTCATCATCAAGGGTGTCGATGCCTTTACCGGCGGCGACGTCGATTCGCACAACGACCATCGTATCGCCATGATGGCCGCTATCGCCGCGAGCCGTGCCAACGGCGAAGTCGTAATCCACGGCGCCGAGGCTGTCAACAAGTCCTATCCCGATTTCTTCGACCACTACCGCCTGTTGGGCGGCAAGGTCACGCTCGAGGAGGAATAGCATGTCCTCGACCTTTGGCAACGTATTGCGCCTGAGCATCTTCGGCCAGTCGCACTCCCCCGCCATCGGCTGCTCGCTCGATGGCATCCCCGCGGGCATCGCCGTCGATCAGGAGCAACTGCAGGCCTTTTTGGACCGTCGCGCCCCCGGCCGCGACGAGACCGCGACCAAGCGCCGCGAGGCCGACGCCGCGCATATCATCGCCGGTGTGGTTGATGGACACACCACCGGCGCACCCATCGCAGCGATTATCGAGAACACCAACACGCGCTCCAAGGACTATTCCGAGCTGCGCCGCAAGCCCCGCCCCGGGCACGCGGACTTCCCAGCCCGCGTGAAGTACCACAACATGCACGACGTCGCCGGCGGCGGGCATTTCTCCGGCCGCCTAACGGCCCCCTTATGCATCGCCGGCGGCATCGCGCTGCAGGCACTCGAAGCCCGTGGCATCAAGGTCATGGCGCACGTCGCGCAGATCGGCGGCATCTCCGACCTGCCCATGGACGACATGGTCTATCGCGAGGCCGACCGCAAGGCGATCCTTACGAACGACCTGCCCTGCATTGACGCCGCCGCTGCCGGCCGCATGCGCGAGGAGATTCTGGCCGCGCGCGACGAGCTCGACAGCATCGGTGGCATCGTGGAGTGTGGCATCTACGGCCTGCCTGCGGGCATCGGCGACCCCATGTTCGACGGTATCGAGAACCGCATCGCGCAGATCGCGTTTGGTATTCCCGCCGTAAAGGGCGTGGAGTTTGGTATGGGATTTGCCGTGGCCGCCATGCGCGGCAGCGAGAACAACGACCCGTATCGCATCGATGTCGAGACCGGTGAGATTGAAGTCGAGTCCAACAACGCCGGCGGCATCCTGGGCGGCATCTCCACCGGCGCGCCCGTCATGTGGCGCATGGCCGTAAAGCCGACGCCCTCCATTGGCCGCGAGCAGCAGACCGTAGACATGGACGCCATGGAAAATGCCGAGCTTTCGGTCCATGGCCGCCACGATCCCTGCATCGTCCCACGAGCCGTCCCCGTAGCCGAAGCAGCCGCGGCGCTCGCCATCTGGGACGCCCTCCTCGAGGACGCAGGCCAGCTCTAACCCACCCACCCCTCAACATCCCCCGACACGTGAAAGGGGTCTCCATGGACCTTGCCGATATTCGCCAGGCCATCGATGGCATCGATACCACGCTCCTCAACAGCTTTGTCGAGCGCATGGATATTGCCACCGAGGTCGCCAAATCCAAGATCGAGATGGGCAAGGCCGTCTTCGACCCCGCCCGCGAGCGCTCCAAGCTCAATAACCTCGCCAGTCGCGCACCCGAGCGCTACGAGGCTCAGACCATCACCCTGTTCCGCCTCCTCATGAGCATGAGTAAGGCCGAGCAGCAGCGCTACATCAACGAGCTCAAGGGCATCACGGTGTCGCAAAAAGCCCACGCCACGGCCGTAGCCTTCGATACGCCCTTCCCCCAGACGGCCAGCGTTGCCTGCCAGGGCGTCGAAGGCGCCTACAGCCAGATAGCCGCGTGCAAACTCTTCGACGTGCCCGATATTGCGTTTTTCGAGACCTTCGAGGGCGTCATGCGTGCCGTGCGCGACGGCTTCTGCGAGTTTGGCGTGCTGCCCATCGAAAACTCCACCGCCGGCTCTGTCAACGCCGTCTACGACCTGCTCGCCCAGTTCGACTTCCACATCGTGCGCTCGCTGCGCCTCAAGATCGATCACAACCTGCTCGTCAAGCCCGGCACCAAGCTCGCAGACGTGCGCGAGGTCTACAGCCATGGCCAGGCAATCGCCCAGTGCGCCGGCTTTATCGAGGCGCACGACCTGCGCGCCACCAAGTACCCCAACACCGCCATGTCGGCCGAGATGGTCGCCAACTCCGAACGCACCGACGTCGCCGCCATCGCCTCGCGCAGCTGTGCGGCGCTCTACGGCCTGGAGGTGCTGGAGCCCAATATCCAGGACTCGGACAACAACTACACACGCTTTGTCGTCATCAGCCGCGAGCCGCGCGTCTACCCCGGCGCCAACCGCACCTCGCTCATGATCACCACGGCCAACGAGCCGGGCGCCCTCTACCGCGTACTCGAGCGCTTCTACGCGCTCAACATCAACCTCATCAAGCTCGAAAGCCGCCCCATCCCCGGGCACGACTTTGAGTTTATGTTCTACTTTGACCTGGACTGCCCCTTTGGCAGCAAGGCCCTCGACGACCTGCTCGATTCCATCGACGACGTGTGCGAGAGCTTCACCTACTTTGGCAGCTACACGGAGGTGCTCTAGATGACCGATACCGCCGCAACCCGTCCCTACGGCGTGCTGGGCCGCGTGCTGGGCCACAGCTACACCCCGACCATCTATAAGGAGCTCGCAGGGCTGGAGTATGTACGTTTTGAGCGCGAGCCCGAAGACCTCGCGGCCTTTATGACGGGTAACGAATGGGAGGGCACCAACGTGACCATCCCCTACAAGCGCGCCGTCATGGAATACCTGGACGAGCTGAGCCCGCTGGCCGAGCGTATGGGCAACGTCAACACCATCACGCGCCTGCCCGACGGCCGCCTGCGCGGCGACAATACCGACTACTTTGGCTTCCAATGCCTGGTCGAAGAGCTGGGCGTTGAGGTTGCCGGTAAGAAGGTCCTTGTGCTCGGTGCCACCGGCGGTGCGGGCACTACGGCAAGCATGGTGCTCGGCGACCTGGGCGCTGTCGTCGTGCCGGTCGGCCGCACGAGCGAAGTCAACTACGACAACATCGCGCAGCAGTCCGACGCCGCACTGCTCGTCAACTGCACGCCCGCCGGCATGTTCCCCCACTGTCCCGATGCCCCCTGCACACTCGAAGGACTTGATGCGCTCGAGGGCGTCATCGACATTGTCTACAACCCTGCACGCACGGGCCTGATGCTCGAGGCCGAGCGTCGCGGCATCCCCTGCATCGGCGGCCTGCTGATGCTCGTGGCCCAGGCGGCGCAGGCTGTCGAGCGCTATACCGGCCAGATTACCCCGCGCGAGCGCATTCTGGACGTAATGGAGCGTCTGTCCCGCCGCGAACAGAACATCGCGCTGATCGGCATGCCGGGCTCGGGCAAGACCCGCGTGGGTGAGCAGATTGCCCTGCTCACGGGTCGCGAGCATATCGACCTGGACCGCGCCCTCGAGGAGCGCCTGGGCATGCCCTGCGGCGACTTTATCGTCGAGCACGGCGAGCCGGCCTTCCGTGAGCAGGAGACTGCGGCCCTGGCCGACATCTCCAAGCGCAGCGGCCTGGTACTTTCCACCGGCGGCGGCGTGGTCACGCGCGACGAAAACTATCCGCTGCTGCATCAGAACAGCCAGATCGTGATGCTCAACCGCAAGCTCGACGAACTCGCCCACAAGGGCCGCCCCATCACCGCCCGCGACGGCATCGACAAGCTGGCCGAGCAGCGTATGCCGCGCTACCGCGCCTGGGCCGACTGCATCATCGACTCGCGCGACTGCGCCGCCAACACCGCGGCTGCCGTCCTCGACACCCTCCCACCCGGTCTCTAACAAAAACCACCACAAAGGGGACAACACCTTTGTGGTGGTTTTCAGTTCCGCCGCACCGCCCGCCCAACCGCAAAGGAAGCAACCATGAAAGCACTCATCATCAACGGCCCCAACCTCAACATGCTCGGCATTCGCGAGCCGGGCATCTACGGCAGCGACAACTACGACCGTCTGGTCCAGATCTGCCAGGAGGCAGGCGCCTCGCAGGGCTTTGATGAGGTCGAGGTCTTCCAGTCCAACCACGAGGGCAGCATCGTCGACAAGATCCAGGAGGCATACGGCAAGGTCGACGGCATCGTCATCAACCCGGCCGCCTACACGCATACGAGCGTGGCGATCCTCGACGCCCTCAAGGCCGTCGCCATCCCCGCCGTTGAGGTCCATATCAGCGCCGTCGAAACGCGTGAGGACTTCCGCCAGGTAAGCTATGCCCGTCTGGCCTGCTTCGCCACCATCACCGGCGAAGGCCTCCAGGGGTATGCGCATGCGATGGAGCTGCTGAGGGAGCGTCTGCTACACTAACCCCGGGGACGAACATATCATGTATGTTTGTCCCTAAACTAAAGCAACTGTCCAATAGACATACAAAGGAGCATATCCATGTCCCAGTACGATTACCTTGTCGTCGGTGCCGGCCTCTCTGGCGCCGTATTTGCCAATGCCGCCAAGCGCGCCGGCAAGTCGGTCCTGGTCATCGATCGCCGCGATCACATCGCCGGCAACATCTACACCGAGGACGTCGAGGGCATCCAGGTCCACCGCTACGGCGCACATATCTTCCACACCTCCATGAAGGAC
>RKAY01000126.1 GCA_014846205.1 Collinsella aerofaciens
CCCGCCTATATCGTCCCGCGCGCAGTTTCGCAGCGCAGCGAGAATGTTTGAGCACGGGATGATATAGGCGGGCGCCCCGGGGACTACGTTGTCGCTGCTTGTCTCGCCCGGGTGCCGTCGGGCCAGGGAGGGGCGTCTTCGCTGATAATTGCTTTGCTGAAAGAGCTGCTTTTATTGCGGCTCTTTCTTTGGTTTTGGGTATATTTGTTCTTGTTGAAATGTTATTGCGGATGGGCTGGGTACTTGGCTTTCCGCTGTTATTTGTAGCCGTCTCGGCTTTGGTTGAGGGGAGACGTTCTTTATGCGTATTGTGTTTATGGGTACGCCTGATTTTGCGGTGCCTTCGTTGACTTCGCTCGTCGAGGCTGGGAATGAGATTGCGCTCGTAATTACTCGTCCCGATGCTGTTCGTGGGCGTGGTAAGAAGCTGGAGCCGTCTCCTGTTAAGGCCAAGGCCCTTGAGCTGGGGTTGCCGGTTGTTGAGGCAAATCGTATGACGCCGGACGTCATCGATCAGCTCGAGGCTGCCGATGCCGATATTTTCTGTGTGGCTGCCTATGGTTGCATTTTGCCTGATGAGGTGCTGCATATGGCGCCGCTTGGTATTGTGAATGTTCATGCCTCGCTGCTGCCTCGTTGGCGTGGGGCTGCTCCTATTCAGCGTGTCATTCTTGCTGGCGATGAGGTTGCTGGCGTTTCTATTATGCGCATTGGGCATGGCGTGGATACCGGCGCCTATTGTGCGCAGGCCTCGACCTCGGTTGCCGGTAAGCATGCCGAGGCGCTGACTATGGAGCTCGCTGAGCTCGGCGGCAAACTGCTTGCCGATACGCTTCCTTCTCTTGCCGATGGCACCGCCGTGTGGACTGAACAGGATGAGGCGCTCGTTACCCATGCTGCCAAGATTTCTAAGCAAGAGATGCGCCTGGATCCGCACATGGCGGCGCTTGATTGCGTGCGCCATGTGCTGGCTTCGTCCGATACCGCGCCTGCTCGTTGCGTGATTGCCGGTAAGACCGTGCGCGTGCTCGATGCTGCGCCTGCTGATGTGTCGCTCGGCGAGGGTCAGGTTCTCGTTAAGGCCAAGCGTGTTTACCTGGGCCTTTCTGATGGCTCGGTTGAACTGCTCGAGGTTAAGCCTGATGGCAAGCGTGCCATGTCTGCTTCTGCCTGGGCCGCCGGCCTACAGGGTGCCGATCTTTCGTGGGGTGTTTTGTCATGAGCAAGCTGTCTCCCGCGCGCAAGCTTGCGCTCGATGTGTTGATGGAGGCCGATCGCCGCGGCATGTACGCGCGCGATGTGCTCTCGTCCCGTGCTTCCGCCAAGGCCATTGACCAGCGCGATTCTGCTTTTGCCGCTCGTTTGGCACTGGGCGTTGCAGCCACCCAGGGCATTTTGGATGAGCTGCTCGACCAGTTTCTTGATAAGCCCAAAAAGGTTGCGCCGCGTGTGCGCATGGCACTTCGTATCTCGGCCTTCGAGATGCTCTATCTGCATACGCCGGGTCGTGTTGCGGTGAGTCAGGGCGTTGAGCTTGTGCGCAGCGGCGCTAAGTCTGCCGCTGGCTTGGCCAATGCCGTGCTGCATAAGGTTGCGGACAACGTCGAGGATTTTGCCGCCGCGGCGGATGCCGATGAGTCCGAGCGTCGCCTGGTGCGCCTGTCGCGCCTGATGGGTCTGCCGCGCTGGCTTTGCGCTCGCATTATGGCATCGTTCGACACGCCCGAGGGCGTGCTTAACTTTGCCGGTAACTTGGCACCTGCGCCGCTGGCTTTGCACGAGAACGCTTTTGCGACCAAGCCCGATCCGTTTATCTCCCAGCTTGTGGCACCCGTGTTCCCGGGTTGCCATGCCCCGGTCGATGCTCAGGTTACGGTTGCGTCGGGCGTGTTTGAGCGCGCTGCTGCCGTTGCCTCGGACCTTAACGCCCAGCTCATCGCTACCGCGGCGACCCGTCCCGGGCGCAGCCTGGAGATCGGTGCCGGTCGTGGAACCAAGACCTATGTAATGATGTGCCAGGCCAAACGTGCCGGCTACGACCGTCAGCATACGGCGCTCGATCTGCATGATCGTAAATGTGACCAGAATCTCGCGCGCCTGCATAAGGCGGGCATTACAGGTGTTCGTACCATCTCGGGCGATGCCTGCGAGCTCGACGAGGTGCTTACGTCGTTTGATGCCATGCTTGGCAAACCTGCCCTGTTCGATACGGTTTTTATCGATGCCCCGTGCTCGGGCACCGGCACCATGCGCCGTCATCCCGAGATTCCGTGGCGCCTGACCGAAAAGGATGTGACGGTTGAGCTGCCCAAGCTGCAGCTGACGATGCTCAAGGAAGCCGCTGCGCGCGTGGCTGCTGGTGGCGAGCTCATCTATGCAACATGCTCGGTCTTCGACGAGGAGAACACGCAGGTGGTGGATGCCTTCCTGACCTCTCCCGAGGGCGCTGGCTTTAGCGTGGCGCCGCTCTCCGAGGCACAGATTCTGCAACTCCCCGAGTTCGATCAGGCCAAGAAGCTCGTATCCGTACGCCAGAACGATCGAGGCCTCTTCCAAAGCGTGCCGGTTAACGCCGACTCCTACGACGGCCACTTCTGCGCCAGGCTGGTCCGCAACTAACTACTAAGTTGCGGTGAAATAGGGATTGAATAGCGGCTTCCACCCGCCAAACAGTCCTTATTTCACCGCAACTCATAAGGAAACCTGGCAGATAATTAGCTACCCATAGCGCAAAGAAATAGCCCCGCGATCGGTGTCGGTCGCGGGGCTGATTGGTTTCTAGTGGTTGTGCGGGCAGTTGGCGCAGCAGCCGCTGGTGGCGTTGGTGCTGGAACCACCACTGCGCTGGTCGGTGTTGTAGAAGCCGCTGCCCTCAAACTTGATGCCGCTGGCCGAGAACGTCTTGGTCGCCGGAGCGCCGCAGCTCGGGCACACGACCTCGGGAGTCTCGGACATGGGATGCTCAACCTCAAACACGTTGCCGCAGCTCGAGCATTTGTAATCGTAGCGCGCCATAATACTTCCTTTTCAGCACAAAGCGGGCAGATCACTCTGCCCGCAAAAATTCAAACGTCTGTAACTGTACCCTATATCGGGCGTTTTATCACGCCTCGCCCCAGAATCTATGGGTGTTGCGCAGGAGCTGTGCGGTTTTGCCCTCGGCGGCCGCAACGTCGGCCTCGTCAGCCTGCCAGGTCCAGTTGCCCGTGGCCACGCCCGGTACGTTCATGCGCGCTTCGTCGCCAAGCCCCAGGACATCCTGCAGCGGCATCATCACCAGGGGAGCGTCGCTTGCCAGCGCGTCGCTCATCAGTTTGGCCGCCACCTCAACACCGCTCGGCTCATCGCCGCCCGCAAAGGAACGCGTGCACCAACCGGCGAGCGTCGACGTATCGTGCGTCGAGGTGTACAGGATCTTGCCAGGCGTGGGATGCACGCCACAACGAACGTCGTAGTCGCTAAACTCCAGCACGTCCATGCCGGGGAAACCGCAGGTCGAAGCCATTGCGCGAACACCGGGCGTCAAATAGCCCAGATCCTCGGCGATAAAGTTGAGCGGCCCCAGCTCGTCGTAGGCGGTCTGGAACAGGTCCTTGCCCGGGCCTGCCAGCCAGCGTCCGTCGGCGCAAGCCTTGCCCGCGGGGACGCTAAAGTAGCTGTGGAAGCCCAGGAAGTGATCCAGGCGCACGCGGTCGTAGAGCGAAAACGCACGACGCAGGCGATCCATCCACCAGCTATAGCCGTTCTGCTTCATGTGATCCCAGCGGAACGTCGGGTTGCCCCACACCTGGCCCTCGGGCGCAAAGTTGTCGGGCGGCGCACCGGAGATCTCGATTGCCTTGCCGGTATCGGACAGCCAGAAGTTCTCGGGTTCACTCCACGCGTCGGCCGAATCGTCGGACACGTACATAGGAATATCGCCGATGACCTCGATGCCCTTCTTGTGCGCATAGTTCATGAGCTCGCACCAAGCAAGGTCAAAGCGGTACTGCATGTACGCCTGAAGCTCGGCCTCGTCGTGGAAGCGCTTGTCGTCGATCAGATGCTCGTTGTAGCGCGCGACATCTGCCGGCCAATCGTGGCGCGACTCGCCCTCAAAGTACTTCTTAACGGCCATGTAGACGCAGTACTTCTCGAGCCAATCGGCATTGCGATGTTTAAACGCGGTGTACAGCGGGTCGGCATCCTCGCCGCCGCGGGTCTTCCAGACAGCAAAGTCGGCGGCCAGCTCCTCGTGAGTCTCGGGCAGTAGGTCGATGTTGCCCGCAAAAGCCGAGGGCCCGGCATAGGGGGAGCGGAAGAAATCCGTCGGGTTGACGGGCAGGACCTGCCAGTACCGCATGCCCATGGCGGTCAGATGGTCGATAAAGCGACGCGTGGGTGCGCCGATCGTACCCGGCTTGCCATCGTCAGTCGGAACCGAGGTGATGTGGCACACGACGCCCGCGCCGTGATCGAGCGGCTCTTGCAGGCGCTGCTCGGCGTGGTGATAGATGATCGACGACCCCAGCGGATACAGATCGAGCGTGACGGTACCGTTGTGGATTTCGCACTCGTGGCCGCTGATCACGTCGCTCGCACATTCGCCGAGCGCCGGGATCGTCACGCAGTGCGAATTGCGCAGGCTGCGGTTGATGATAACCGTCGCGGCCTCACCGTCTTTACCGGTGCGCGTATAGGCGAGTACCTCGTCGTTGAGCGCGAAGGCCTTGATTTCGCCGTCAACCATAAACGGCAGGGCGCGGCGCACGGCCGAGGCGTTTTTAAGGATAGCGAGTGTATCGAAGTCATGCAGGTCTTTCTTCATGGGCAGCGTGCGGCGATTGCCCGGATCCGTCAGGCCCTCAAGGCCGTACTCGTCGCCATAGTAAATCGACGGCACGCCGGGGAACGTCATCTGCATGAGCGTTGCAAGCCAAAAACGGCTCTTGGCCAGGCCCATCGAGTTCTCGTCCAGGCGCCACTTGCTGCGCTCGCTCTCGGGCAGCTGCGACTCGTCGGGGCCGCCGCCGAGCACCGAGATGATGCGCGGACGGTCGTGGCTCGAAAGCAGATTGAGCGCGCAGGACAGGGCCTCGCGCGGATAATTCTCGCGAAGGGTCTCGATATCCTCGGCCGCCTGGTAGGCGTTTTTGTAGCCCATCAAAAAGCCGATGACCATGTCGCGGAAGGGGTAATCCATAGCCGAGTCAAGCTCGGATCCCTGTAGATACCGGCGCAAATGGCCATAGCTGATCTTGTTGGAGGCGTCTTCCCAGACCTCGCCGAGCAGCAGCGCGTCGGGCTTCTCGGCGATCACGGCCTTTTTGATTTCGGCCAGGAAGTCATCGGAAAGCTCGTCGGCCACATCCAGGCGCCAGCCATGGGCACCGGCGCGCAGCCATTTACGAATCACGCCGTCCTTGCCTAGGATCCGCTCGCGTACCAGCTCGGAGCTCTCATTGATGGCGGGCATATTGCCTACGCCCCACCAGCAGTCGTACGAGCCGTCCTCGTGGAAATAAAACGCATCGCGCCACGGCGAATCCTCGCTCTGCCAGGCACCAACGCCGGGGTAGTTGCCGTAGCGGTTGAAGTAGATCGAATCGTCGCCCGTGTGGTTGAACACACCGTCCAGAATGATGGATATGCCGAGTTTTTCGGCCGCCTGACACAGCTCGGTAAAGTCCTGCTCGGTGCCCAGGATCGGGTCGATCTTGGTGTAGTCGGCCGTGTCGTAGCGGTGGTTGCTCGCGGCTTCAAAGATGGGGTTGAGGTAGATGGCTGTAAAGCCCAACTCGGCGATGCGGGGCAGGTCTTCCTGGATGCCCTTGAGCGAGCCGCCGTAGAAGTCCCAGGTCTTGATGGAGCCGTCCTCGGCGCGCTCGTATACGGGCGGCTCGTTCCAGTCCTCGACCATGCGGCGCTGGATTCCGTTGCGCGGCTTTTCGACCTGAGCCAGCGTGCGCTCGCGCCAGTGCTCGTCGCGGGCATAGCGATCGGGGAAGATTTGGTAGACCATGCCGCGCTCGTACCACTCGGGTCGAACTTCGCGGTGCTTATAGACGGTGATCTGGAACGACGGTACCTCGGCGTAGTCGTAGGTTACGCCCTCGCCGCCTGTGCGGCCCTGCGGTGCGCCCAGGCGAACCTCGGGCTGGCCCTCGATATTGCAGATAAAGCTGTACCAGATAAGACAGGGCTCGGTACACTCAAGCTCTACGGAAAATATGCCGTCGCCTTCGTGCGTCATGGGATACCGAGACTCGCCGATCTCATCGACCCAGGTGCGCAGCGTAAGCGTTGCCTGGTTGGGGTCGGCATCCTCCAAGATCACCGAGAGCGAAACGGAAGTGCCAGTGGTCACAGCACCAAACGGAGTGCGAAACTGCGGCAGGCGGCTGTTGTGTATCAATCTCATAGTACGGTCCAGTTCAATAGAATCATGGCCTGCTGGCCATGGGCTTTACGCACAGGATGTAAGTATATCTGTTGTACACAGGCTGTATAAACAACATCCGTTTACCATCGGCGAACGGTTGTCCTAGAAAATCGTTTTACCATCTATCCACAGAGAAGGGGCGCCCGGTTGGAGCGCCCCTTGCTTAGGGTTTGATGAGGTTTTGGATCGTCCGGATTAGCGGCGCTTGCGGGTGGCCGTTGCCTTGCGGACGGAGGTCTTCTTAGTCGGAGCCTTTTCCTCGGTCGCGGCGGCGGGGGAGACCGGGGCCTTCTTGGCGGGCTCGGCCTTGGCCTTTACCTCGGCCTTGGGCTCCTCTTTGGCGGCAGCGGGCTTGGCCTCGGATGCCTTCAGTGCCGGCTTGGTCTTTACTGTGGGCTTGGCCTCGATCTTAGCTTCCGCCTTGGGAGCAGCAGCCTTGGTCGTGGTCTTTTTGGCCGTCGTCGTTGCGCGCTTGCGCGTGGTGGTCTTGGCGGCAGGCTTGGCCTCGGCGGGCGTCTCCTCAACCTTGGCGGCCGGCTTTGCGGCTGCCTTGGTCGTGGCGGCCTTCGTGCTCGTCGACTTCGTTGTCGTGGTCTTCTTGGCAGCCGTTGTCTTCTTGGCGGTCGCGGTCGTTTTCTTGGCAGCGGTCTTGGCCGGTGCCTTGACGGCGGGCTTTGCCTCGACGGCGGCCTCAGCCTTTACCTCGGGAGCAGCCTCGACTTCGGCGGTCTTCTTGGCAGCTGCGGTGGTACGCTTGCGCGTGGTCGTTGTCTTGGCAGCGGTGGTCTTGCTCGCGGTCGCGGTCTTGCTCGCAGCGGCCTTCGTGGTCGTAGCCTTCTTTGCCGTCGACTTACGAGTCGCGGTCTTCTTTGCGGCAGGCTTTGCCGCAGGCTTCGCAGTGGGCTTCACCTCGGGCTCGGGCTCGGGAGTAGCCTCGACCTTCACCTCAGGCTCGGCCTTTGCGGGCTCAGCTTCAACCAGCTTCTCCTCGGCCTTGGGCTCCTCAGCGGCCACCGGCTCAGCTGTAGCTTCAGGCTCGTCGACAACAGCCGCCGGCCTCTCAATCTCCGGATGCATAAAGAAGTACAGGTCCAGATACTTGTCGGCCGAGCGCGTCCAGCTAAAGTCCTGGCTCATGGCCTGCGTGACCAGCTGGTTCCAGGCCTCGCGGTTATCCCAGAACAGGCGCGCCGCGCGGAACACCGCGTCGCCCATCTCGTCGCCGTTAAAGTTGCTAAACGAGAAACCCGTGCCCTCGCCGGTAAACTCGTTATACGGGATAACAGTGTCCTTCAGACCACCGGTCTCGCGCACGATGGGTAGGGTGCCGTAGCGCATGGCGATGATCTGCGACAGGCCGCAGGGCTCAAACTTCGACGGCATCAGGAACATATCGGCGGCAGCGTACATGCGCTGCGACAGCGCCGGGTCAAACTCGATGCGCGCGGCCATGGTACCGGGGTACTTGTCCTGGAAGTAGCGCAGGCCGTCCTCGTAGTCGCGGTCGCCGGTGCCCAGCACCGCTACCTGCACGCCGCCGGCCAAAATGCGGTCGAGCGCGTACATGACCAGGTCCATACCCTTCTGGCGCGTCAGGCGCGTGACCATCACCATGAGCGGACGGTCGTCGCGGACCTCGAGCCCCAGCTCCTCCTGCAGCTTTGCCTTGCAAACGGCCTTGCCGGAACGGTCCTCGACCGTATAGTTAGCGGCAATGCGCTTGTCGGTCGCAGGGTCAAAGCCTGCCACATCAATGCCGTTAAGGATGCCCTGCAGCGCGTAGGAGCGCTCGCGCAACACACCGTCCAGGCCCTCGCCAAACTCGGGCGTCTGGATTTCGTTGGCATAGGTGGGGCTCACCGTGGTGATGGCGTCAGCATAGCGCAGCGCGCCCAGCATGTAGTTGACGCTGCAGGCGTCGCAGCGCAGCTGCGAGGCGGCCGCCGGAATATGCGCCACGCCCAGGATGTCCTCCATCACAGTGTCGCTAAACTGGCCCTGGAACGCCACGTTGTGGATCGAGAACACGGTCTTGACGCGGTCGTACAGCGGTAGGCCCTGGTAGAACTCGCGCAAAAACACGGGTGCCAGCGCCGTCTGCCAGTCGTTGCAGTGCAGGATGTCGCACTCAAAGCCGGCCGGCAGGTGCTGCAGGCTCTCGGTGATGGCCTTGGAGAAGAACGCAAAGCGCTCGCCGTCGTCAAAGAAGCCGTACGGATAGTCGCGCGCAAAGTAGCGCTCGTTGTCGATGAACATGTAGGTGACGCCGTCGTGCTCGAGCTTCTCGAGGCCGCAGTACTCGTTGCGCCAGCCCAAGCTCACGTAAAAATCGGAGAAGTGCTCCATCTGCGCCTTGTACTCGTCCTTGATGGTGGCGTACTTGGGCACCATCACGATAACCTCGGCGCCGGCGCGTACGAGCGCTGCAGGCAGCGAGCCCGCCACGTCGCCCAGGCCACCGGTCTTCACAAACGGTGCGCACTCGGCCGAGGCAAACACGATCTGCATCTTTTTGCTGGAATCTGCCATATTGTCTCCCATGTTGCAATTCGAGAATAGCCGCCTG
>RKAY01000107.1 GCA_014846205.1 Collinsella aerofaciens
ATGCGGGAGAGCGCGGCGTGCGACTGGTGCTCGAGGACCTACAGCCGGTTGAGTCGATGATCGTGAACTCGGCGGCCGACACGAAGCGCATGATCGAGGCAGTTGATCATCCGGCACTTAAGGCGTGTCTGGATTTGGGCGCTATGGCGGTGGCAGGGGATACCATCGACGATTATTTCGATCTGCTTGGCGATGATGTCGCCCACGTGCATTTTGTCGATGTTGCGGCAGATGGCACGACGCATCTTGCCTGGGGTGACGGCGACCGCGATATGCGCGCCGACCTGGATAGGCTGGTGGCGCGCGGCTATCGCGGAGTTGTTTCGGCCGAGACCTATGACGGGCGCTATTTCGCCGACCCCGCAGCTGCCGATGCGCAAGTAATGGCAGAGTATCGTCGTGCGATTGGCGCCTAGGCGGGTTTGGGTTGCGGCGATCTGCCCTATGTTTCCAAATGAATACGGCGTGAGCGGCTGCGATGGATTTTCCCCGCAAACACTCTAGTATGCTAAAGTACCCAGAAGACCGGCGGAGCTATGCCGGTCTTCTGTTCTATATGAAACACAGCATGAGGAGGCTCACCAGATGACGGCCACACCGTGGGGATTCCGGGACATATTGCCCGAGGAGGCTCAGGCGCGCGAGGAGATCGCATGTACGGTGAAGGGCTGCTTTAGGGAGCATCATTACCTGCCGGTCGAGACGCCGCTGCTCGAGGACAAGGGTTCGCTCGAGGAGGGCGGCCGCATTGCGGACACGCCGTTTAAGCTCTTCGATGACGACGGCCGCCTGCTGGTGGTCCGTCCCGACAACACGCTGCCGATCGTTCGCCTGGTTTCGACTCGCATGCGCGCGGCCGATCTGCCGCTGCGCCTGCGCTATGAGGCGCCGGTGGTCCGCGAGTGTCAGCGCAATGCCGGTGGCTCGCGTCAGTTTACGCAGCTGGGCTTTGAGCTTATCGGTGCGGGCGATACCACGGGCGATGTCGAGATCGTCTCGCTGGTGGCCGAGGCCGTGCGCAAGCTGGCACTGCCCGATGCGCGCATTATCGCAGGTAGCGTGCGTCCGTTTAAGGAGCTGCTCGCGGCCTGTGGGGATCGCGAACTGGCTGCCGAGACATTGCGCTGCGTGCACGCCAACGACTTTGTGGGCCTCGATGCCCGTGTGGCGGCAAGCGCCGAGCCCGAGGCCGTCAAGGCTGCCATTAGCGAGCTGCCGCGCTTGCACGGCGGCGCCGAGGTACTCGACCGCGTCGACGCGCTGCTGACGGCGGCGGGCATTGTCGCGCCGCTCACGCGCGAGCTGCGCGCCCTGGTCGAGGGCCTGGCTCCCGAGGACGCCCAGGTGCTGTCCTTCGACTTCTCCATCATGAACTCGTTTGATTACTACACGGGTTTGGTCTTTAAGGCCTATGCCGGCGGCCTGCCCGATCCGGTCGGTTCGGGCGGACGCTACGACTCCATCTTTACCGGCGCATTTGGCGACGGCATCGAGGTGCCGGCGGCGGGCTTCGCCTTTTCGCTCGAGCGTCTGGAGGCCGCGCGCACCTCGGCCGAGGACGCTGCTTCCGATGGTGACCATGCCGTGGGCCGCGGCACCGAGGGTCCGCTGCGCATTGCCGTGCCCAAGGGCTCGCTCAAGGCCGACACGCTCGACGTGCTCGAGGCCGCGGGCTTGGATGTCTCGGAGCTGCGCGATCCCGGTCGTCACCTCATCGTGCGCGGCCGCGACACACACGCTGGTGAGGGCACGGTCGGCGATATCGAGTTTGTCATTGTGCGCCCCAGCGATGCGCCCGCCTTTGTGGGCTGCGGTGGTGCCGATTGCGGCATCTGCGGCTGGGATTCGCTTATCGAGGCCGACCTTAACCTGCTGCAGCTGGTCGATCTGGGCTACGGCCTGTGCACGTTTATCGAGGCGGAGCCCGCGTGGCGCGCTGGCCAGGCCGAGCGCAACTATGCCCGCCGCGGTTCTCTTCGCGTGGCCACCAAGTACCCGCGCATCGCGAGCGCTTGGTATGCCGAGCGTGGCGTGAATGCCGACATCGTTTCGCTGCACGGCAATATTGAGCTGGGCCCCATCGTCGGTATGACCGACCGTATCGTGGATATTACCGCCACGGGCGCCACGCTGCGCGATAACGACCTGGTCATCACCGGCCGCATCATGGACTGCACGGCCCGCTTCTTTGTCAATCCGGGTGCCGCACGTCTGGATCCGCGCGTACGCAATCTGGCAGATCGCTTGGCGGCAGCCGTGAAGGACAAGCATTTTGAGCCCGTTGCGGGCTCGGCACAATAGCGCGAGCACGTACGGGCGCCCCAACGTCCGGGCTGCGGGCTGATTGGCACCGCCGCCCGGTCTCTCGTTTTTCGAACAAAACCTCGACCGATAGGGGATACCGATATGAAGACCATCAAGCTTGCTCCCGGTGAGCGCCTCGTTACCAACCAGCTCAACCGTAAGGGCGTGCTGCCGCAAAACATCGTCGACGCCGCCCGCGATATCGTGGCCAACGTGCGTGCCAATGGCGATGCCGCGGTCCGCGATTACTGCCAGCGTTTTGACGGCGTTGAGCTGCAGAGCTTCCGTCTGCCGCAAGAGCAGATTGATGCCGCGCTCGAAGGCCTTGATTCCGCCTTTGTCGCGGCGCTCGAAAAGGCTGCACGCCAGATTCGTGAGTTCCACCAGCGCGAGGTCGAGCAGAGCTGGTTTACCACGCGTGCGGACGGCACGATGCTCGGCGTTAAGGTGACCCCGCTCGCGGCGGCCGGCATCTACGTGCCGGGCGGTCGCGCGCAGTATCCCTCCACGGTGCTCATGAATGCCATCCCCGCCAAGGTCGCCGGCGTCAAGCGCGTGGTCATGGTGACCCCGCCGCAAAAAGACGGCCTGATCAGCCCCTACACGCTTGCCGCGGCAAAGCTCGGCGGCGTGGACGAAATTTATATGGTGGGCGGCGCCCAGGCCGTGGCCGCGCTGGCGTACGGTACCGAGACCATTCCGCGCGTCGATAAAATCACCGGCCCGGGCAACGCCTTTGTCGCCGCGGCCAAGCAGATTGTCTCGGGCGATGTGGGAATCGACATGGTCGCTGGCCCGTCCGAGGTCTGCGTGCTGGCCGATGCCACGGCCAAGCCCATGGTGGTCGCGGCCGACCTGATGGCCCAGGCCGAGCACGATCCGCTGGCAGCCTGCTATCTGGTGACCTGCGACGAGCAGTTTGCGCGCGAGGTCGAGGCCGGCATCGATATTCTGGTGGCGCAGTCCCCGCGTGCCGAGATCACGCGCGCCTCGCTCGATAACGAGGGCACCATCGTAGTGGCCGCCGATATGGCTGCTGCCGTCGAGGCGGTGAACACCGTGGCGCCCGAGCACCTGGAGCTGCACTGCAAGGATGCGATGGGCCTGCTTGGCGGTATTCGCAACGCCGGCGCCATCTTTGTGGGCGCTTGGAGCTCCGAGCCGCTCGGCGATTACGTTGCCGGTCCCAACCACACGCTGCCGACCGGCGGTACGGCCATGTTCTCCAACCCGCTTTCGGTCGAAGAGTTCGTCAAGCGCTCGAGCGTCATTTGCTATACGCCCGAGGGCCTGCTCTCGGACGCTCCCGCGACGCAGCGCCTGGCCGAGGCCGAGGGCCTGTGGGCGCACGCGCTATCCGCCGCTCTGCGTCGTCGCGTGCTGGAGCAAGGCGAGGATTCCGTGAGTGCCGAGTCGCTCGCCGCGGCCGACCTGACCAAGGTCGCCTGGCCGGGAGATGCGACCGCGACGGTCGCCGAGGGCGTGGACCTGGCCGCTGCAGGCGCAGATGGCGCTGGCGCGACCGGCGGGGAGGCCTAATATGGCCGAACTCACGCCCCGCATGAAGGAGCTCGTCCAGCCCTACCTGGCCGGTATTGAGCCCTACGATCCCAACTTTACGCCCACGCGCATCAACCTTTCGGCCAACGAGAACACCTATCCCGTGCCGGCCGGCGTGCGCGAGGCGGTCGACGCCGCCCTGGCTGTCACGCCGCTCAACCGCTACCCCGATCCCATGTCGAACGACTTGCGCGACGAGCTGGCTACCTGGCATGGTGTGACGCGCGAGAATATTTGCGTGGGCAACGGCGGCGACGAGCTACTCTATAACTACCTGCTGGCGTTTGGCGGCGCGAGGCGGACCCTGCTCAACTGCCCGCCGTGCTTTAGCGAGTATGCCTTCTTTGCGTCTCTGTGCCAGACCGAGGTGCGCGACGTGTGGCGCGACCCGGCGACCTTTAGGCTCGACCAAGCTGCTGTGCTCGCGGCGGCGCCGGAGTGCAGCCTCGCCATTGTGACCTCGCCCAACAATCCCACGGGTGACGTGGCGCCGCTCGACTTTGTCGCGGCCCTGTGCGATGCGTGCCCCGGCATGGTCATGGTCGACGAGGCCTACGTTGAGTTTGCCGACGATTCGTTTGGCGCGGCCACCACGGCGCAAGGGCTTATCGCCGAGCATCCAAACCTGGTGATTCTGCATACGCTGTCCAAGGCGTTTGGCGCCGCCGGCACGCGTCTGGGCTACGTGATCGCGGCGCCCGAGGTCATCGATGTGTTCGCCGCGATTCGCCAGATCTACTCGGTTAACGTGCTGAGCCAAGCCGCCGCGCTTGCCTGCGTGCGTGCCCGCGATGCGTACGCGCCCGTGGTGGCACAGGTTGCATCCGAGCGCGAACGCGAGCTGCGCGCCCTGCGCGCGATGGCTGCCGAGGGCCTGCCCGTGGAGGCATGGCCGAGTGCGGCGAATTTTGTGCTCGTGCGTACGCCGCATGCCACGCGCGTGCGCGAGCGTCTGCGCGACGAGTATTCGATTTTGGTGCGCGACTTTAGCTACGCGCCGGGGCTCGCGGACTGTCTGCGCATTACCGTGGGCACGCCGCAGGAAAACGATGAGGTGCTGGCTGCGTTTGCCGCGCTGGTGAAGGAGGAGATGTAGATGGGCCGCTATGCCGAGGTGACCCGCAAGACGGGCGAGACCGACATCGTCGTAAAGCTTGACCTGGACGGAAGCGGCGTGTGCGATATCTCGACCGGCGTGCCGTTTTTCGACCACATGCTCAACGCCTTTGGTCGCCATGGCCTGTTCGATTTGACGGTACATGCGGTGGGCGACGTTGATGTCGACGCGCATCACACCGTCGAGGACACGGGCATCGTGCTGGGCGAGGCGTTTTGCCAAGCGCTGGGTGACAAGGCGGGCATTACGCGCTTTGCCGACGCGGCGATTGCCATGGACGAGACGCTCGTGATGGCCGCTGTGGATATCTCGGGCCGCGGGCAGGCCTATTGTGAGCTGCCCGTGCCGACCGAGCGCGTGGGCAGCTTTGATACCGAGCTGGCCGTCGAGTTCTTCTATGGCTTTGCGCGCGATGCCAAGCTCACGCTGCACGTGCGCGAGCTGGCGGGCGGCAACTCGCATCACATTATCGAGGCCGCCTTTAAGGCCGTGGGCCGCACGATGCGCCATGCCTGCGAGCTCGATCCCCGCGTGCAGGGCATCCCCAGCACCAAGGGCTCACTGTAATCTGCCAAAAAGGGACAGGTTTATTTTGGCAGGTTTTATCTGCGGGAATGCTGTCTCATGTGGTGGGTGAACGTTTGACCGACCAAAATTAACCTGTCCCTTTTTGGCAGGTTTTGAATGGGAAAAGGGAGGGTCGCGTGGGCGAACCGAAGATCGTGGTGGTCGACTACCACAAGGGCAACTTGTCGAGCGTTGTGCGCGGGCTTGCGCGCGCCGGTGCCGCCGCTTGCACGTCGGACGATCCAGAGCAGATCCGCAACGCCGACGGCCTGGTCATCCCGGGCGTGGGTGCGTTCTACGACGCGATTGCCTTTATGCGCGAGAGCGGCGAGGCGGACGCGGTGCTCGATGCCGTTGCCGCCGGAACTCCGCTGCTCGGCATCTGCCTGGGTCTTCAGCTGTTTTTTGAGCGTGGCGACGAGGGCGTGCCGACGGACGAGGCTGCGGACGCGGACGACGATGCCTCCGAGCAGGCCGGTGGCCCCTGGGTCGATGGCCTGGGCATCATGCGCGGCTCATGCACGCGCCTGGAGTCGAGCCGTCTGAAGGTCCCGCATGTGGGCTGGGATCAGGTGCACATGACGCCTGCCGGCGCGGCCGATCCGCTGCTCGCCGGTTTTGCCGAGGGCGCCAATATGTACTTCACCCACAGCTATTCGGTGGCCGACGATGCCGATGCCGCCGACGTCCTGGCGCGCACGCATTACACGCGGAGCTTCCCGTGCATCGTGCGCCACGGCAACGTGTGGGGCTGCCAGTTCCATCCCGAGAAATCCTCTGCGCTGGGTCAGCGCATCCTTAAGAACTTCGTGAGCATCGTCGAGGAGGTTGGCAGATGATCCTGTTTCCCGCAATCGATTTGATCGGCGGCAAGGTCGTGCGCCTGGAGCGCGGCGACCGCGGCCGCTGCAAGGTATATTCCGACGACCCCGTCGCCGTCGCCCGCTCCTTTGCCGAGCAGGGTGCGAGCTGGGTGCACGTCGTCGACCTGTCCGCTGCCTTCGGTGAGGACGAGGACGCGTGCGCTGCCAACTCGGCAGCGATCGAGGCCATCTGCGGCGTCGACGGCCTGTCCGTGGACGCGGGCGGCGGTGTTCGCTCGCTCGCGCGCATCGACGAGCTGGCCGGCTACGGCGCGCGTCGCATCGCACTGGGCACGGTGCTCGTGACCGAGCCGGGTTTTGCCGAGGTGGCGGCGCAAGGCTTTGGCGAGCTGCTGGTAGCGGATATCGCCGCGCGCGATGGCCAGGTCAAGGTGAACGGCTGGCGCGATGGTGCGGGCGTGGCACTCGACGATGCCGTGGCGCAGCTTTCCGAGCTGGGCTTTAAGCATCTGGTATACACCGACATCGCGCGCGACGGCATGCAGACGGGCATCGACGTGGCGGCGTATCGCCATGTGGCCGAGGTCGCGGGCTTTCCCGTCGTGGCTTCGGGCGGCATCTCGACGCTCGACGATATTCGGGCACTGGCCGCGGTGGGCGAGGATGCCATCGAGGGCGCCATTACCGGTCGTGCGCTCTACGAGGGCAACTTCACGCTGGCCCAGGCGTTGGCCGTCGCCCGAGGGGAGGAGTAGCCCATGCTTACCAAACGCGTGATTCCCTGTCTGGATGTTAAGGACGGCCGCGTGGTCAAGGGCGTCAACTTTGTGAGCCTGCGCGATGCTGGCGACCCGGTGGAGCTGGCGCGCGCCTACGACCGCGAGGGTGCAGACGAGGTCGTCTTCCTGGACATCACCGCCACGAGCGACAACCGCGCGACGACCATCGAGATGGCGGCGCACGCGGCCGAGGAGCTCGCTATTCCCTATACCGTGGGCGGCGGTTTCCGCGACTTGGCGGGCATGCGAACCATGGTTGCCGCCGGTGCCGACAAGGTGTCGCTCAACTCCGCCGCCGTGCGCGACCCGTCGCTGATTGGCCAGGCCGCCGCGGCGTTTGGCAGCCAGGCCGTGGTCGTGGCGATCGATGCCAAGCGCGTGGGCCTGCCCGGTCAGCCGGGTGCCGACAAGTGGGAGGTTTTTACCGCAGGAGGCCGCAACGCCACGGGTATCGATGCGGTGGCGTGGGCCGAGGAGGCGGCTCGTCGCGGTGCCGGTGAGATCTTGCTCACCAGCATGGATCGCGACGGCACCAAGGCTGGCTTTGACCTGGCGCTCACCCGTGCCGTGGCACGCGCGGTGCCGATTCCCGTCATCGCGAGCGGCGGCGTGGGCACGCTCGAGCATTTTGCTGAGGGCGTGATCGAGGGCGAGGCCGACGCCGTGCTGGCGGCCAGCGTCTTTCACTTTGGAACCTTCAGCATTCGCGAAGTCAAAGAGTATATGGCCAGCCAGGGGATTCCCGTGAGATTGGACTTTTAAATGGAGCAAGTGACAATCGCGGCAGAGCTCAAATACGACGCCCACGGGCTGATTCCTTGCGTGGTTCAGCAGTATGACACCGGCGAGGTGCTTATGGTTGCTTGGATGAACGAGGAGTCGGTGGGGCTGACACTCAAGACCGGTACTACGTGGTTTTGGAGTCGCAGCCGCCAGGAGCTCTGGAACAAGGGCGCGACGAGCGGCAACATGCAGGAGGTCAAGGAACTCTGGGCCGACTGCGATAGC